>CANQWV010000001.1 GCA_947627645.1 uncultured Lachnospiraceae bacterium
AGCTGCAGCATCAGCGGCGTCCCGCGCATGATCGAGATATAGATCTTCGTGATTCCCTGCAGCAGCCTGTTTCTGGACATCCTGCCGAACGACACCAGCAGGCCGAGCGGCAGGGAAAACACCAGCGTCAGCACAAAGATGCCCAGCGATTTGACCATACCGCTGCTCAATTGTTGCAGCATTACTGAAAAACTCATGATTTCCTCCATACGCGCAATGAGGGCATCCCGTTCCTGAGACACCCTCACATAATTTTTCATAAATCAATCCCGAATGCGGCAATCGCGCTCCGGATTCAAAGCCCGGCTGACAGAGACAGCTCTATCCTGCCGGATGTCGCAACTGTACCTTACTCCGTCTCCGCAGCAGTCAACTCGGCTTCCGTATCGGCCTCGGTCATTGCCTCGTTTGCGGAATCCACCAGGCATACCATATCCGCCAGCTCATACTTCTCAGCCAGCTCGTAGACCGTGCCGTCGCCCGTCAGGTACATCAGCGCTTCGTTCACCTGATCGCGCAGCTCCGTGTTGTCAAGCGCGAATCCGATGCCGTACTGCTCTGCGTTGAGCATCTCGTCCAGAATGCTGAAGCCTTCCTTGTCCTTGATCTGCGCCTGCGCAACGCCGATGTCCATCGCCACCGCGTCCACGCTGCCGGCCTGCAGCTCTGCAAACGCCGTATTATAGTCCGGGAACTCCTGGATCATTCCGAAGGTAGCGCCGAGATCCGCCTGGTCTCCGCCCTCGGACAGCAGCTCAAGCGCCGCGGAAGCAGCCTGCGCCGCCACCGTCTTGCCCGCAAGACCCGCGAGATCCGTGATGCCGGAAGCGTCCGCCACAACGATCACCTGGCTGTTGTTTACATACGGAAGCGACCATGCATAGTCGTCCTCACGGCCGTTGATCGTGAAGCCGCTCCAGATGCAGTCGATCGCGCCGGACTCGAGCTCCATATCCTTGGAATCCCAGGCGATCGGAGTCTTCACCAGCTCCCAGCCGTAGTAGTCGGCAACCGCCTGCGCCAGCTCCAGATCGAAGCCTGTGTACTCGCCGTTGTCGTCCATGTAGCCGTACGGCGGATACTCTGCGTCAAAGCCTACCGTAAATGTCGTCCTCTCGTCTGCCATAGCCGCCGTGCCGAACACCATGGAAACCGTCATCGCGACAGCCGCTGCCAGACATACCATTCTCTTTTTCATAATATCCTCCTCCATCTCTGCCGGGCCGATTCTGCTCCTGTCTGCCTCGCAAGCTGCTCACGGAATAAGCAACAGCTCTTGCCTGCGGGGCAGGACGGCGATGACTGCTCTTCCCATCCCCGCGCGGAGGCTCCGGCCGCGTCTTCTTTGCTGTGATATCACTCTACCACACTAAATTGCACGTCTATACTAGCAAAAATAGCGGTCGCTGTCAAGAACGAAAACCCGGCAGTTCTGATTCAGACGGCGGACGTGAAGAAAAAGCAGGATTCTCTCCATTAAACCCCTCCGGAGATATCCTGCCTTCTGCCATCTTTTACTTGTACGGTTCAGCCCTCGAGCTTATTCGCCTTTTACCTGTATGGTTCAGCCCTCAAGCTCACTCATTTTTCCCCTGTAGCGGAAAATCCACGCCGCGAAGAGAATCATCCAGCCCATCTTCGCGATCGAGCTGACGATGTTGGAAATTTCCATATTCACAATGCCGGACAGCAGCCCGACAATGCCTGGCAGCGCCAGCAGGACAAGAAGCACAGCGAGATAAACCGACGGCTTTCCGTAGCTCTCTCCTGTGTTGCCGTTTATGCGGCAGGTCTTCAGCGTCCCGAAATAGGAGAAATAATACATAATGATCATCATGACGACAATGATCGCGACAACCAGCATAACAACAGACATAACAATGACCTGCTGCTCCTTGGACACCCAGGCGGCGACCACGACTGTCACCGTGACGATCAGCACCGCCAGCATAATGGCGCAGGCGACGACCATGCGGATAATCACTGCCGCTTTCGCGAATCCGAAGCCAACGCCCGACATTCTCTCTTTAGCCGCCAGCGCCGTGAAAAAGATCAGCCACAGCCCCAGGCAGAACAAAATCGACGGAATATGCAGCGCGATATTGGCAGCGATCATACCGGAATCCAGCTTCTGCAGCAGCGTTGTCGCCGTGCTCGCATAACCGGATATCTGCCGCGGAAGCTCCGCCTCGTTCAGCAGCCTGACAATCTGCGAATAATTCAGCTCTTTCATAAAGATTGCCGCGATTGACGCTCCTACGCATACGGTATTCAGCAAAGCAATCAAAAAGAAAAGCGGCGATCTCATCATCCTCCGCGAGGTCTCCATCACGCGCCTCGACAGGATATCCTGTCCTGAGGGACGACCCGCGCCTCCCTGCATCTGACCATTCGGGCGGCCTGCGCCCCCCTGCATCCGGCCGCTCGGACGGCCTGCGCCTCCCGGTGTCTGCCCCGCCGGGCGGCCTGCGCCTGCGGATCTGGGCGGGACATCCCTGCGGATCATCCCCTGATTGGCATACAGCTGCGGATCCCCGTTCATCCCTTCCGCCTGTCCGTAGATCTGCGGCCCGCCGTGTGTCCTGCGCGGAGGACGGCCTGTGGTTCCCGGCCTCGAAGCTCCCGCAGCCCTAGAAGTATTCTGCACCGGCTGTTGCTCCGGCGCCTCCGCCGCACGCCCTGGCACTTCCTCAGCCCCCCGGGACGTCTTCACGCCTGACAGCTCCTGCGCCGACTCCTGCGCGGCTTCCACGCCTGGCAGCTCCTGCGCCGACCCCTGCGCGGCTTCCACGCCCGGCAGCTCCTGCGCCGACCCCTGTAGCTCTTTTTCCTCCGGCGCTCCCTGCGGTGATGCTTCCTCTTCCTGCAGCTCCTTCAGTCCAGCGGCTCCCTGCGGCGCTTCTGAAGCCTCCTGCACCGGCTCTCCTCCCGCAGGGGCTTCCCCCTCCTGAGGATCCTCCTGTACATCGGCTGTCCCTCCGCTCATATCTACATATGGATTTCCACAGATGCTGCAGACCGTGCTGCTGTCATCATCTACATTTCCGCAAATAATGCACCGTTTCATCTTATAACTCGCTCCTTCTATTCCTTCGTTCTGGTAAACGATTTGGCACAAACTACACAGACATCATACCATGTCTGCCGGAAGAGGGCAAGCAAAAAACTGTCTCTTTTTGTGAATCATACCATATTCCGGCTTTTTACTGCTTCAAAAATCTATTCCCTGTGTCCTACAGTTTCAGCAGCAGACGCCTTCCTTTTCCAGAAGATATTTCTCGATGCTGACCAGCTTTACGCTGAGGACAAAGATCTCCGCGGCCATCTTCAGCTCGTCCGGCTCCGGGAACGACGGCGCGATACGGATGTTGCTGTCCTTCGGATCCTTGCCATATGGAAACGTCGCGCCAGCGCCCGTCATGACGACGCCGGCCTCCTTACACCTGGCCACAATTTTCTTCGCGCAGCCCTCGAGAGAGTCAAACGCGATGAAATAACCGCCCTTCGGCTTCACCCAGCTGCCGATCTCCAGGCCGCCCAGCTCTCTCTCCAGCGTGTCGAGCACAGCCTCAAACTTCGGCCGCAGGATTGCCGCGTGCTTCCTCATGTGCGCGTGCACGCCGTCCATATCCTTGAAGAAGCGCACATGGCGCAGCTGATTCAGCTTATCGTGGCCGATGGTCTGGTAAAACATCGCTTTTCTCGCATCCGCGAGGTTCGCCTCCGAAGCTGCCATCGCCGCGATGCCAGAGCCCGGAAAGCTTACCTTCGAGGTGGAGATGAATTTGTAGACCATGTCCGGATTTCCGGCCTTCTCGCACTCGGTCAGAAGCTCCAGGATCACATCCTGGTCATCGTCATACAAATGATGGATCGAGTACGCATTGTCCCAGAAAATGCGGAAGTCCTCTGCCGCAGGCTTCAGATGCGCGAATCTCCTGACCGTCTCATCCGAGTAGGAGATACCCGTCGGATTGGAATACTTCGGCACACACCAGATTCCCTTGATCGAAGCGTCCTCCGACACCAGCTTTTCCACCAGATCCATGTCCGGACCGGTCTCAAGAAGCGGTACATTGATCATCTCGATCCCGAAAAATTCCGTGATCCCGAAATGCCGGTCGTAGCCAGGCACCGGACAGAGAAATTTCACCTTGTCCAGCTTTCCCCAGGGGGTGTGCCCGCATACGCCCATCGACATCGCGCGCGCCACCGTGTCGAACATCACGTTCAAACTCGAGTTTCCGTAGATCAATATATTTTTCTCCGGCACCTCGGACATATCGGCGAGCAGACGCCGCGCCTCCGGGATACCGTCCATGATTCCGTAGTTCCGGCAGTCGACCCCCGCTTCGCACTTCATGTCGGAATCGCTGTTCAGCACATCCATCATGCCGTTCGCCAGGTCGAGCTGCGCCTTCGACGGCTTGCCCCTGGACATATCAAGCTTCAGTCCCTTTGCCTTGACCTCCTGATATTTGGCCTCCAGCGCGGCCTGCTCCTTCAGGAGTTCCTCTCTTGTCATTTCCCTGTACGCCTTTTTCATAATGTCTCCTCCTCATGTCTTTCTGGTGCAGACATTTGTCCGCACTTGAAAACTCACTTTTTCTATTCTATCGCCCGACTTCCGTTCCGTCAAGTTTTTTATGAAAAACCCCGCGAGAACCGCCGGAAGCCCCTGGCATTCTATCGAAATGAAACCCGCCGGAAGCCCCTGGCATTCTATCGAAATGAAACCCGCCGGAAGCTCCTGACATTCCATCAAAATGATTGGATTGAAGTGATTGCTGTACACTCCGTGTCCGGCAACCCAAAATCATCTCCCGGAACCGTGCACACGCGCATAGTATTGGGAAAGCGTCACGGCATCCTCGATCTCCAGGTCCCGCTCTCCGGCCAGGGATTCCAGATGATGGCGGAACTCGTGCAGGAGCACCTTGCGGATCCGCTCCCGCAGATACTCGTCCGTACAATGTCCGAAGCATCGCAGGAACGAACCATAGTAAAGCACCACGAACCGTCCCAGATAACGGTCGCGGTGATATTCGCCCATAACAAAAAGGTCATGATCCACGGCCGCCGGATGTTCCCGACAGTCCTCCCTGACCATAACCCCTCCGTTCAGTTCCCGAAAAAAATCCTCCGGGAAGGTTTCTGCAATTTCGTATGCCGCCGCCTCAAACTCCTCAAACGACATCGCCCTTCAATCCTTTCCCAGGCAGCCTCCCATGCTTCTAAACGCAATGCAAAACATCCATCTGCACAGACGAGGCTCAATCGTCGTCATCTTCCTCCTCCGCGATCACGCCGGACACCGAGCTTACGGTGCTCACAGCCACGATCACCGCAATGATCACGACAAACAAAATCAACACTGCAAGAAAAACTCCCATGTCTTTCTCCTTTCAGAATGTCTTGTCTCAGCTGCCGGACGCAGCGCAAACGCCGCATCCGTTCTCTCCGCGCATCTTTCACGCACACGCTTCATATGGATCCGCGCCGGCTTCACGCCCGGATCTCAAGCAGCTTGTTCTTCAGCTCGAATTCCATGCGGTTAAGCTCCTCCTCCGCGGCACGGCGCTTCTGGCGGCCATCCTCCTGAATCTTGATCACTTCGTCGAAGGTGGAAATCAGCGCCGCGTTCGTCGTCTTGAGCGTCTCGAGATCTACGATGCCGCGCTCGGAAGCCTTCGCGCTCTCCACCGTCGCCATCTTCAGCTTTTCCGCGTTCTTCTTCAGGAGCTCATTCGTCATATCGGTGACTTCCCGCTGCGCCTCGGCCGCCTGATTCGCGTGCTCCACGCCGAGCGCGATCACCATCTGGCTCTTCCACAGCGGCACCGTGTTCACAATCGTCGTCTGGATCTTCTCGATCATCAGCGTATCGCTCGACTGCACAAGACGAATCTGCGGTGCGGTCTGAATCGCGATCATTCTGGTCAGCTCCAGATCATGCAGCTTCTTCTCAAAACGTGTGCAGAGCTCTTCCATATCCTTCGCCGCCTGTGCGTCCTCCGGCAGATTGCTCTTCTGCGCCTTGTCCACGAGCTCCTGAAGCTCCGTCGCCCGCACTTCCTCCAGCCGCTTCTTCCCGGCGAGGATGTACATCGAAAGCTCCTTGAAATACACAAGGTTCAGCTCATACATCTTGTCCAGCATCGCAACGTCCTTCATGAGCTGCATCTGATGGCCCTCCAGCACGTCGCAGATCTTCTCGACGTTCCCCTCGGCCTTGTCATATTTTGCCTTCATTGTGTTGAGCTTATTCCCCTGCTTCTTGAAAAAGCCGAGGATTCCCTTCTCGTCCTCGTCCACGTCAAAGCTCTTGAGCTCTGTCACAAGCCCCGAGATCATATCGCCGACCTCTCCCAAATCCTTCGTCTTGACGGTCTTCAGCGCGCTCTCCGAGAAATCTGCCATCTTCTTCTGCGTGCCGACGCCATACTGCAGAATGCCGTTGGAGTCGTGCAGATCAATCTGTTTGCTGAAATCGTTCACCATCTTGCGCTCTTCTTCCGTCAGAGTATCCTCCGTCAGCTGCGGATCAACCGGAGGCTGCTCCTGCTTCTGTTCCTGCGCCTTCGGATCCGTCGCCTGCAGATCAGCGGCGGCTGTCTTTGGATCCTGCGCCGCGGGCAGCTCCTGCTCCTGTGGTACGGCCGCGCCAAATGTCAATACCGGTGTTGGAGCCTCTGCGAAGTTTTTCAATTCATCACTCATCTTCTTTTCCTCCTGCTATTTTCCTGTTTCCGTTTTTCCAGATCCGTCTCCCGGATTTTTATTTCTGATCCTGTTCTCCTGCTTCTTATGAACTTCCGTTCCCAATTCTGTTCCCTTGCTTCCCGCCTTCAGGCCCTGTCCTTCGAAGCGTCGCGGCTGAACGCTTTTCCGGTCAGGCCCTCCTGGGCGAGCATCGTGTTCAGCACCGTGATATCTGAAGAAATATCCCACGCCGTGTCCTTGAAAAAGCTGTCCAGCAGATTCTCAAACGCAACGTTGATCGTGTCGAGCGCGCTCTCGATCTCCTTCTGCGTGGTCCGTATGTTCTCTCCCTGAATCGGCTGCTCAGCCATCTCACAGTATGCGTCGAGCAGCTTTCTGGTCGTCGGCAGATAATAGCTCATCATCTTCTTCAGATCCCCGACCACCTCCGGATCCTGCTCCGCCACGCGGAAAATCCTCGTGATCACCAGCTCCAGCCGATCCAGCTTGGCCGACATATCCGCATCTTCGATCTTTTCGTTGCACGCATGGACGTGCTGAATGTAGCGCTGCCCTTCCGCGACCAGCTCCCTGCACTCTGGCGAGAGCTTGTCCGCCGTCTTTGCTGCCCCTGCGTTTCCTTCCTTCCGTCCGTCGCTGTCTTTTTGGGAATCCGCCTTTCCCTCCAGCTTCTTGCGCTCGTACTCTGTCTGCGTCGTCAAATACTGCTGGTAGGTAGCCTTGTCCGTGATCAGCATCTTCTGCTCACGATCCAGATACCCCTCCTTGAAAAAGCCCTTCTCGATCATGCGGCGCAGATCCTTGCGCACGAATTTGCTGCTCTTGCCGATCGCGGAGGCAAGCTCTTCGATCAGGCAGAACTTCCGATCCCCAACCATTTCCTTATATCTTCGGAAACGCTGCGCCATGCCGACCCGGTCTCTTCCCCTGGCGCCGATGCCATAGCTGATCCCGGTCATCATAGCCAGGATTGCCGTCGGCACGATAAAATTCAGGCCTGTAGTCGCTCCCACAAGGACAACAATCCCCAGCGAAATGCCCAGAATCCCGCTCATCCCATAGCCGAACCACTTCGTCAGCTTTGCGGTAAACTCCCCCGGCACACTCATGGATGTCTTCACCGGAACAACCGCCTTCTTCGCCTGCTCGGCTTCCTGCCGCCTGCGCTTCTCCTCGACGTTGTGCCGGATCTGCTCGGCCGCGGCACGGTTCGTGTATTCGTAGGCGCTGCGTGCCGTCTTCTGGAGTCCATCCTGGACTGTCACGCTTATGTTTTCCTTCAGTGCCGATTGAAGCCCGTTTACCGTATCGTTCACCACATCAGAGATCGTGGTGCCGAGCTGCGAGAAATCCTTGCTGTCAACGGCAGCCTGCACAAGTTTTACGATCTGCTCCCCGGCCTCATACCAGTCGTTCTTCGCCATAGCGTCTTCTCCCCAAATCATTTGGATTAAGTATAGCACTTTCCCTTTCTGCACGCAAGAAATTTTAGGGAGCAGCTCTTTCCTTCTTTACGCCTTCTTTACGCTTCTTCCTTTCACAATAATATTACGTAAAAGGAAGGGAGCCCACTGTTTCCAGTGGACTCCCGTTTTACCTTAATGATTCCATTTTCAGCTTCAGCGCCAGGCCTGAACCCACGCCGCATTGCTGACGTCTGATAGTCTATACAAAGATTCCCTATACAAATCTTCTCGCGCACACCGGTGTGCGGTAGCCGATATCGGAAATAATGATGCCGGTCGTCGAGCTGCTCGCGTGAACCACCTGTCCGCCGCCCATGTAGATCGATACATGTCCAATCCCGCCGCCTCCATTGTAGAAGAGGAGGTCGCCCGGCTGAATCTCACTCAGATCAACCGGTGTACCGCAGCCGGACTGCGCCGCCGCGTTGTGCGGAAGGCCGATGCCGAAGTTTGCCATTACGGACATTGTGAATCCGGAGCAATCCGCACCGTTCGTCAGACTGGAGCCGCCCCATACATATGGGTTGCCGACAAACTGTGTCGCATAGTCTACAATCTGCTGTCCGACCGAGGAGGAAGTGGAATAATCCGCGTCCGTCGACTCTGCCGCTGCTGCCTGTGCCGCTGCCTCGGCCGCCGCCTGTGCCACGGCGTCCGCATCTGCCTGTGTCGCGTCTGCTGCCGCCTGAGCCACCGCATCCGCCGCTGCCTGTGCCTGATACTGGGCGTCTGCCTCGGCCTGAGCCTGGGCGTCTGCCGCTGCCTGCGCATTTAAGAATTCCTGATAAGCTGCCTCAGCCTGGGCCGCCGCATCGATCACTGCCTGCTCATCCGCCTGCTGCGTCGCCGCATCCGCCGCTGCCTGCGCATTCAGATATTCCTGATACTCAGCGTCTGCCGCTGCCTGCGCGTCCAGCGTCGCCTGAGCTGCTGCATCCGCCAGATACTGCGCGTCTGCCGCTGCCTGCTGTGCCTGGTACTCGGCATCCCACGCCGCCTGCTGGGCTGCTGCCTCTTCTGCCGCAATCGCGTCCAGATAAGCCTGTTCCGCCGCTGCCTGCTCCGCTTCCTGCTGAGCCAGATAATCCAGCCACTCTTGATCCAGTCTTTCCTGCTCTTCCTCGAGCGTCTCGCCTGTCGCATAGTAAGTATCATAACCTACGTAATATGCATTTACATAACCGTAGACGTCTCCGCCCAGCGCAACCTTCATCCAGTCGCCGTCATACTCCACAACCTCAAGCTCATCCGTGCTGTAGACTGTTCCGATCTCTGCCGCTTCCTCACTCGGATCCGCACGGACAATCAGCGCGTCCGCGTACACGGTAGCAACATTGTATGCAACTTCCTCGGCGATCTCCTGCGCCGCCTGCCCTGTTGCAAAATATTCTGCCTTCACATAGCCGGTCGCGTTTCCGGACTGCACCTCGTACCAGTCGCCAACCTGGCTCAGAATCGTAACCGAATTGTTATTGTATACCTTGCCGACCACCTCGCTGTCGATGTCGGCGCCGCTTCTGATATTGATATATTCGTCGCACTGTGCAAAAGCCATCTCCCCGCTCATGCTTGTGTCGACAACCGGCTCTGTCTCCGGTTCCGTCTCCGGTGCTTCCGTCTCAACCGCCTCGGTCTCCGCCAGGGCGGCTGCCTCCGGGATCACCTCCGGCTGTGTATCTGTCCCCTCCAGTTCCAAAGCCGCGGCCTCTCCGTTATCCACTATTTCCGCATTGACAGATCGCTTGCTCCCAAAGCCCTCCAGCGCTATATCCGCAAGCGCGACCGTACTCATTCCTGAGAACGTCATCCCGGCTGCCAAAGCACACGCGGTAGCTTTCCATACTCCTTTTCTCATTACTTATCCCTTCCTCCAAAACAATCCTTTCGTAGTTATTACGAATTTGTTACATTTTTGATGCCCATATCATAACAAATGTAAACTCCTGTGTCAAGCATTTTAAATAAATTTTTAATTTTTTTATAAAAAAGTTTTCTGAACAGACATCAAGCCACAGACAATAACCTCCAAAAAAGAGGTACGCACCTGCATCTACAGGTATGTCTGTGGCTTGCATAACAAAAAAGTTTTTCTTTTCTCCTTGAAAAGCTTACAGCGTATTCAGATACGACTGAACCGAAGTAAGCGCATTTGCGCCGTCAGAAACCGCCGTCACAATCTGCCGCAGCTGCTTGGTCCTCACGTCTCCGGCAGCAAAGATTCCCGGGACATTCGTCTTTCCATCCTCATTCGCAATAATGTAACCATTTTCATCAAGTTGTAATAAATTTGTAAAGACTCCAGTGTTTGGCACAGTTCCAACTGCAATAAACAGACCGTCCACGTCCAGCACCCGCTCTGTTCCCGTCTGCTTATCCCTCAGCTTCAGGCACTCCAGATGATCATCGCCCTCGATACCGATCACCTCAGTGTTCCAGAGAAATTCCACATTCTCACATTTCTTCAGTTGCTCCTGAAGAATAGCCGCTGCCCTCAGCTCATCTCTTCTGTGAATCAGGTACACTGTCGAGCAGCCGCGTGCCAAAAACAGCGCATCCTCCACAGCAACGTCCCCGCCGCCGACCACCGCCACCGCTCTTCCCTTGAAAAACGCTCCGTCACAGGTCGCACAATACGAAACGCCCATGCCGGTCAGCGCGGTCTCTCCAGGCAGCCCGAGCATCCGATGCTTTGCGCCCATCGCAAGGATCAGCGTATATGCCCGGTACTCCTCTGCATCCGTGTAGATTACCTTAACTCGTCCTTCATCCTCAAGACCAATATGTCGCACTTCTATATTAAGGAAATTCGCCCCCAGCTTCTCTGCGTGTTCCCGAAACTTCATCCCCAGCTCAAACCCGCCGATCTCCGGCAGGCCCGGATAATTGTCCACCTCATACGTATTCACGACCTGTCCGCCGCTCATGTACTCCTTCTCAAGCACAAGCGTGGACAACCTTGCCCTCTGCGCATAAATCGCCGCCGCCAGCCCGGCAGGCCCGGAACCGACGATAATCAGATCATAGATCATAGCTTCCCTCCTTTATTAGATTCCTATTTCGTGCACATCGTGTTTTATTCCCAATGGTTACCCGGACGTCCTGTGAGAACGTCAGATATTCAGGTATTCATGTACATGAAATATGATTTCAGTATACCAAAAAATGTTTTGTTTGAAAAGGTTTGACAAGTGCAAATTTGTCTGCTATAGTTATGGAAACAATAACAATTACTGATTTTGAGACAAAGGAGGCCGCCATGCCTGCATTGAAATACAGCAGACAGCGCGAGGCCATCAGACACTTTCTGATGACCCGCCGGGACCATCCCACCGCAGAGACCGTCTACACCTGCCTGCGCGAGGAATTCCCGAACATCAGCCTCGGCACCGTTTACCGCAATCTCACGCTTCTCGCGGATCTTGGGGAGATTCAGCGGATCTCTTCCGACGGCGGCGCAGAGCATTTCGACGGAGACCTCACGCCGCACCAGCACTTTATCTGTTCCCGCTGCCACAGGATCTATGACATCCGCATCGGGGGAATTGGTTTGCTGCTTGATGGTGCGAAAAAGGCCGCTCCCGGCAGGATCGAGTCCTGCCGCCTGAATTTCTACGGTGTCTGCGAGCAGTGCGCCCGTTCCTCAAAAGATTCTCAGTAATTTTATTTTGAAGCCTCTCAATTTTCCGGCCCCGAGGAGCCTTGAGCTCGCAGGCTCCCTGAATTCCGGGATTGCCGGGCTTTCAGATTTCCAATCGGTTTTAATGAAAATTAAAATAAATATAATTTAAAGAAAAGGAGAGTTTATTATGGCAAAGTATGTATGTAAGGTTTGTGGCTACGTTCACGAGGGAGATTCCGCACCGGAGCAGTGCCCGATCTGCAAGGCGCCGGCAGAGAAGTTCGAGCTGATGCAGGAAGGCATCACCTGGGCTTGTGAGCACGAGGTTGGCATCACCGCTGGCGTCAGCGAAGAGATCATTGCTGGTCTGAGAGCAAACTTTGAGGGCGAGTGCACCGAGGTTGGTATGTATCTGGCGATGGCAAGAGTCGCGCACAGAGAGGGCTACCCGGAGATCGGCCTGTACTGGGAGAAGGCTGCCTACGAGGAAGCTGAGCACGCCGCGAAGTTCGCGGAGATCCTCGGCGAGGTTGTTACCCCGAGCACCAAGAAGAACCTTGAGATGCGTGTGGCTGCTGAGAACGGCGCTACCGCGGGCAAGCTCGAGCTGGCGAAGATGGCGAAGGCTGCAAACCTCGACGCAATCCACGACACCGTTCACGAGATGGCAAAGGACGAGGCGAGACACGGCAAGGCGTTCAAGGGCCTGCTTGACAGATACTTCGGCTAAGCCAATAGAACAAAAGAAAGGGTATGCACCGGAAGAGTCCGCTCTTCCGGCTAGATAACCTTTCTTTATTAATCAGGAGGATATCACTATGAAAATCAGATTAGACAAGGCAATCGCTGAATTCATTCCGGAGAATCCGGCGGAGACCGCCGAGCTGCAGGCCCTCTGGGTGAGAATGGGCAACTGCGTCGGCAACAACAAGAGCCTGGAGCCGATCGGCATCTATGTTCCGTCGGAGAAAAATGTCGCACAGTTCCACATCAGCGGGCTGACCCCGGAGGAAGAGAAAGCCGTTCCGGAGTTCATCGCTCCGTACGATACTGACGTGTACTGCTCCACCTGCAACAAGACCGTTCATGTGAAGAAGGGCGAGCAGATTCCGATCTGCTGCGGCAAGCTGATGGAGATCCTGGACTGAGTAAGTGAAGGAATTACGGGGCGCTGTGCGCCGGTGGCTCACGTTAAGCGCCGACCGAAACGGAGTGAAGACGCCCCAGGGGTATATCATTTGCAGCAAACTACTCTACAGAAAAAGCGCTCCGCCGGTTCATCCCGGCCGGGCGCTTTTTTCTTCGCTCTTTTCTTCCTTTCACTTTATTCTCCGCTTATGTCTTCGTGCCCGCATTTTCCCGCGGCTCTGCCTGCCCTTTTCTGTCGTCTGCAGGCCGGCAGAAACCGCCCGCACAGCCAGCCGCATCAGCCCTAAATGTATATGGCCCGTCCATCCATACCGCTGCAATCGCCTGTCGAAGCCGTCCGCAATCCGGCTCACAGCCCGGTATCGATTGCAATCTGGCTCCCGTTCCTGCCTTTTTTGATCCGGATCTGCTGCGGGATGTTCTCCATCAACTCCTCCCGATGGCTGATGATGCCGACCAGCTTGTTCTTTCCGGACAGATTGATCAGGATGTCCATCGCGCTTTCGATTGATTTCCGGTCCAGCGTGCCGAAGCCCTCGTCGACAAACAGCGCGTCCATCTGGATTCCGCCGAGATTCGACGAAACCGTGTCCGAAAGCCCCAGCGCGAGACTTAAGGAAGCCTTGAAGCTCTCGCCGCCGGACAGGCTGCTCACCGGCCTTCTGTGCCCTGTAAAGTTGTCGAGCACCTCCAGGTCAAGGAAGGTATTGCTCCTCTTTCCGAGGGAATCCTCCTGCCGGAACAGCTCATACTGGCCCTCGCTCATCGGATACAGCCTGCGGTTCGCCGCCGCGATAATGGCGTCAAACCCCGCGGCCTGAATGTACTGCTCGAGCGTGATCTTGCCCTTTCCGGTCATGCCCTTCACCAGATTATACAGCCGCTGGCAGATCGCGTGATCCTTTCGGTACTGCTCCAGCTTTGGCTTCAGCTCAGAAATATTGCGGTATCTGTCCTGATTGTTCTGAAGCCTGTAGCCAAGCTCGTTTTTCTGCTGCCGGAGCAGATTGACCTTCGCCTCCTGCCTGGCGATCTCCTCCTGGATCCCAGCGATATCAACCAGAGTCCTGTCCTTCGCGTCAGCCTCCGCCTTCTTCAACTGCTCCGCATTCGTATGTACCGCCTGTTCGTACTGCCGGATGACCTGTTCCTGTTCTGTGATCTGCCTTTCTGTCGCAACACAGGCAAGGAACGAACCCACGTCAGCAAAAGCTTTCTCTTTCAGAATCCGGCAAAATGTTTCCTGAAGCTCTGCCTCCCCCCGCTGTTGTCTCCCATGCGTCTCCCTCAGGGTATCCAGCGTGGCTTTGAATCCCGCCTCTGCCTTTTCCGCCTCTGTTTTTTCCTCCATCGCGTCTGCAATTTTCCTGTTGAGCCTATCCGCCTCCGCCTGGAGCCTGTCCCGCACAGCGCGCGCCGCGTCCCAGCTGTCAAAGCGCAGCTCTGATAAAGGCTTAAGCTCCGTATTTTTTTCCGTGAAAGCCGTCAGGTTTTCCTGCCTGCGCACGGCAAGAGCCTTTGCCTGCTCCTCCAGAGCCTCTGTCTCTTCTCCTCTGGCCTTTGTCAGCTTATTCTGTGCATCCTTCCGTGCCTTACATTCTTTTTCCGCGGCTTTTTCTTCCTGTACATTCACAGAGATCTGCTTCCGGACTCTCTCCCCAAGCTCGACAGCCAGAGTGCACAATTCCTCAAGCAATATACCCTCGGAGCCTGCTCCCATTGAAGGTATGACCCCGGAATCTGTCGCGGCTGAAACTCTGCCGCTATAGTCAGTCCCCGTCAGGTTCCCATTCTTCAGGCATTCCAGAATATCGGCTTTCAGCTGTCTTTCCAACGCTTCAAGTCCGGTTTTACTTTTTTCCACGCGGATCAGTGCCTTATTCTTGTCCTGCTCCGCCTTCTTCTCTGCATCCTGAAGCTTCTTATAGGTATCCTCAGAGACGGATTGCGCCGGCAGGCTGGCGAGCTTCGGATGATGAACCGAGCCGCAGACCGGACACTCCTCGCCCTCTGACAGATCCTGCGCCAGGATTCCGGCGCGGCATCTCTCCAGAATGTATTCCGCCTTAAGCCTCTCTTTCGAGGCGCTCCCATATTTCTCCTGCTTTTTCTCAAAATCCTGCTGCTGCTCTTCCAGAAGCTTCTTTTTTCCGTCGTGCTCCGGAATTCCGGCATTTACAACCGCATCGATTTTTTCCTTGCAGGCGTTCAGCCTCTCTGTGTCGTTTCTGATCCTGTCCAGCTTCTTCTGAGCTTCCTCCAGCCCCTGAGCCTCCTGCTCCAGAACGCCGATCCTGCGCTTCAGCTCCTTCTGTCTCTCTTCCAGCTGACGTTCCTCTTCCTCAAGCAACCCTCTCGACTGCTCCAGTTCACTGATCTGAAGGACCAAGGCAGCTCTTCGTTCGTACTTTTCTTTTTCCTCGTTGAGCTTGCGGATCTGATTTTTCCATTCCTCCACTTTGGGCTCTTCTTTCCGGCTTTCCTCCGCCGCTGCCTCCGCCCTTTTTACCCGCTCCTTCGCCTGCTGAAAAAGCTCCTCGTTTTCCCCTATTCTGCTTTTGGTGAGCGCCGCTTCCGCCTTTTTCTTCTCCCACTGGTCATAGGCAGGCTTGACCTCCCGGGTTGCCGTCTTCTCGCGCTCCACACGCCTGCGGCGTTCTTCGATCTCTGTCCCGCGCTCTTTGAGCTTCTGCTTTTCCCCTGACAATTCCTCGTAACGGTGAATAAACTCATTGTTGGTTTTCGCCGTCATCAGCGTCTTTTTCTTTTCTTCCAGAACGCCCTCTTCCGCTTCCGTCTCCCTGCTCCTGCTTTCCAGCTCCTGCCTGTCCGCCTCGATGATCCCGGACAAAACGCTGAGCGCTTCCCCCAGATTCCATACGCTGCGGCTCTCCTTCATCTTTGCCCGGATCAGGGAAAGCTCCTCGCCCAGGCCGCTGCCTCCTTCTGCCGTCACGTCTCCGAAATACTGGATAATGCTGTCCTCCGTCCCCGTTTTCAGGCGGCAGGACGCGTCCAGGCGTTCCTTCAGTTTGAACTCGATCTTCTGGTAGCCCTCCGTCTTAAATATTTTCCGGAGAATCTCCGTGCGCTCCTCCGTCTTCGCGTTCAGCAGGTGAAAGAACTCCCCCTGCGCGATCATCGCGATCTGCTTGAACTGTTTGACGTCGATGTGAAGCAGCTCCGCCACCGCCGCGTTCACCGAGCGGGAGCCTTCATAGAGCGGCTGTCCTTCGCAGTAGAATACCGCCTTTTCGTTCTTCGCGGTCATGCCCTCGCCGCGCTTCCTGGGCTTCTCGTAGGCCGGTTCCCGGTACACGCGATAGCTTTTCCCCTGATGGGAAAAGAAAAAATCGACATAGCTCTCCGTCCCATTTTGGGCGTATTCGCTGCGCAGGTGCCGGGTGTCGCGGTAAACCCCGCTGGTCTCTCCGTAAAGCGCATAGCAGATCGCGTCAAAAAGGGTGGTCTTGCCCGCGCCGGTATCCCCGGAGATCAGGAACAAGCCCTTTTCCGCGAACTGATCAAAGTCAATTGCCGGCATTGTGTCCGCATAAGGCCCAAAGGCGCTCACGATCAGTTTAATCGGTCTCATCCGCCACACCTGCCTCTCTCGCGATTTCATTCATAAGGCTGATTTCTTCCTCACTGATCTCACAGCCGTAGATCGAATGATAGAATTCAGAAAACAATTCAAAGAAAGTCTTGTCCTTCGTCACCTGCGAAAAATCCACCTGCCCCATCTCCCTGGTATGGGCGTTGTCATAATCAATTTTTACCGTGTTCGGATAATACTGCTGGAAGATTCCCATGGCGTCGCTGACCGTATCCTCATCCGTCAGAGTCGCATAGATAAAATCATCCGGGGCAGTGACATTCTCCTTCCTCAGCAGCTGTTCCAGCTTTCCTTTCAGGTGCCGCATATCCCGAAGCGGTTTCAAGGCCACAAGCTCAACAGAGACCTCGCCCTTTTCGCCCAATGTGACGAGCGGGAAGGACTTGTCGTTTTTCACCTCGCTCAGGGAATATTTCAGCGGGGAGCCGCAATAGCGGATCTCGTCTCTCCCCACCCGCTGCGGGGAATGGATATGCCCCAGAGCGACGTAGTCGAACGCCTGAAAACAATCCGCACTGATCTTTTCCACGAGGCCCACATTCAGAACTGCCGCGCTCTCAGAGCCTCCCAGCAGCGGCTCCTCTCCCTTTCCCGTCACAAACTGGTGGGCGACCAGAAGATTCCGCTCGCCCGGATCTATGTCCGTATGCTCCAGCACGACGCGGACCGCCTGGTCATAGGAACCGATCTCCTCCTCCGGAAAAAAGTGCCTCACCTGGGACGCCTTGACGAACGGAAGCAGATATACATTTACTTTCCCATGCTCGTCCTCCAGGACCTGCCGGTAAAGCGTCCCCTGGTATCTGGAGGAAATATACAGCCCGTTTGCCTCGAAAAGACTGCTGCCGAAATTCAGCCTCTCATCCGAATCGTGATTGCCGCTGATGACGAACGTCTTTATCCTCCTGTCCGCCAGGCTGGAGATAAAGTAATCGAACAGGCTTACCGCCCCCTCGCTCGGGATCGGCTTGTCGTACACGTCCCCCGCGATCAGCACCGCGTCCACCGCCCGCTCACTGGCCGCCTCCAGAATCTGATCCAGAATAAATTTCTGATCCTCGATCAGACTGAACTCGCCCAGCGTTTTCCCGATGTGCAGGTCGCCTAAATGTATCAGTCGCATCTGTAGTCTCCTTCCTGAAATCTGGTCAAAGCATAGCCTCTGCAGCTCTGGGTTCTCAGTGGTTCCCTTATGAACCCAGCTTTTTTATTTCCTCCAATGTCAGCTGTGCCAGATGGGAAAGCTTATTCCTGGCTTCTTTATTCATTTTCAGCCTGTCATATTCCTTCTGGCTCAGGTTCAGCTTTCTTTCGTCCGCCATAAATTTCAGCGTGCCCAATTCGACGTCTGCCGGATTATCGTATATCTCCCCAAAAGAAGAGGAAATCGGAAGCTGCTTCTCTATCATCGCCGCATATTTCTGGACAAAGCTTTCCCTGTACTCCTCAAGCACAGGGTAGATCGTCCGGATCTGCGCCAGCCAGATCAGACGGTTCACCTCTGATTCCGGCTTTGCAAACCGGAACTCGCTTCCATCGCTGCGAACCTCTGAGGAAATGATCTTCCCGATCGTCCCGTACGGTTCCTCGAGGAAGTCCCGGCAGTGCCCGATGCACTGCGCGCACAGCTCTATATCGTTGTCCACGACATTTGCCGTCAGCTCTGTCAGGTAATTTTTAATGAAGGAGCTTTCCTTTACAGCGGACGCCGCCAGCGTACAGAATACGATGCGGTCATATTCATTTACGTAATCGTCAAAGCAGCAGATTTTAATACCCTTTTTCGGCAAAACGCCGCCTTCTCCCTTCCATTCCAGAATGAACACCGCCGCGTCTTTATTCTTACCTCGCTCTTTCCGATATTCAGAAACAAACTTCATCCAGGAATTCAGCTGCTCCTTCGAAGACATTTTTATCCAGAAATATCTCTCATGAAGGACAATATCGTCGCTTTCGGCAAAAAACCTCGCGTACGACTTTGCCGGTCTGTATTCCGCGCGTTTTTCAGACTTGCAGAATTCCGCCAGCAAATACGCCCCCGGATCTTCCACATCCTTCGCACTTTCAAAACGCTTCGAGGAATTCTGCTGCAATACGATTTCCTTGATGCTCTGTACCATATAAGAATACCAGGGAAATTCCTTTAAGCAGCTGAGCACAATGCTCTTCTCGTCCAGAAGGCTCTCCGTTATATCTGACAAAAATGCCATGGCGTTTGGCACCCGTTCCCACCATACTCGTTCCATATCACTCACCTATGTACTCTTCCAGTTTATCGTCTACTTCCGCCCTGGTTCCCATCATCTGGAAGAAAGTAAAACGAGAAAACAGATAGTGCGTCTCGTCCGTATTCCTCAAAACATTCAGCTCCTTAAGTTCTTCCATAAGAGCCTCGAGCTTCGTGTCCTCCAGATGCGCGATCTTCGCAATCTCCAGCTCAGAACCCACATTTTTAATATCAGCCGCTGAATACCCTTCGTTATACCCATTGTTGTGGTACAGGAAAGCCATAAGGAGCGCGATCAGATAATAATAATTATCCTCGTCCAGCTTCAGGGTGATCGTATACTTCTGGCGGATCTGCTGCGTGAACTCAGGATCCGCGAGAACCTTCTTTATATGTTCCTCGCTGATCTCATAGATCGGTGTATTGACCTCGTCATAATTTGCATAGTCTTTCTTGCGCATCGTATTGATCAGCTTCGCACAGTACATCTGGATCAGCCCCGGGAAATAGTTTGTGGTCGCCAGGATCAGTGTGATCAGGGATTCCTTCTCCTTCGAAAATCTCAGTCCAAGATAATGCAGCGGGATTTCCATCAGCTCGCGGGCCTCAGCCGTGTTAAACGGTTTCACCGTCATCGAAGTAAGATGCGTAAGTACGCTGTTGTTGCCCAGCGCTTCCCGCTTAAACCGCACGATATTCCTCAGGCCTGCAATAACAAATTTAAACCTTCCCGCTCCGATGCCCTGGATGTCCTTCATCGCGTCAAACGGCTGGTAATTGACTGCCGCACAGCTGTCGATAAACACATCCGCCTCATCCAGCAGCAAAAGCAGGTAAGGAATCCTGTCATTCTCAGCCTGCAGGCGGCGTTTTACCGCACGTGCAAGCTCGTCCCAATCCTCCGTGTCAATATCACAGTCCAGGACTTTCGCGTCATAAAGCTCATGGCCGATCTTTCTTGCCGCCCTCTTGTAATTCAGCTCCTTGACGTCAACCAGGACCGCACGGTTTCCATTCTCATCCCAGTCAATGTCCTCCTTTGCCTTCTTCAGCAATGCGGATTTGCCAAGCTGGCGGCCGCCGTAGACGATATTGACCCCTGTCGGGGACTTAATCTTTTCCAGCTCCCGCTTACGTCCCATGAAAATCTCAGGCGGCATTACATTTGCGGATTCCCAGACATAAGGCTGATAGTATCCAAACGGGGTAATGAGGGAGACCAGCATTTTGTTCATTTTGGTCTCGTCGTAATTGCGGACCAAAAACATCATGACAGCCCGGTCGACAACCGCCAGAAGCTTATCTCCCAGCTCGTTCTTCGTCTTACGCGCCAGTCTGCGGCGTTCACTCATCGGCAATGCATTATCATAGAGAATAAGGGTATGCTTTGCATTGCCAATCTGCTTCATGATCTCAATCAGCGAATCTGCGTCGTACACGCCGTTAATACAGACCACACGGAATCCATCCAGCGCCGCGCCGGAACCAAACGCAGCGATCGGATGCGTATAGTTGTCCCTTTGCCCGCCCCTGGGCTTTTCCGTCAGAACCGCAAAATGCTCAAATTTTCCGATCGCCGGCTGCTCTTTTATGCTTGCAACCTTGAATCCCAGGCAGCTGAGCAGATTTTCGAGCCGCGCCGCGCCAAGCCTGCTTCCGCCCGGAAGCCAGTTGTCCGCCAGCCTTTTTGCGCCTCTCTGCTCCTTATTCTTCGTCCGGCTGCTGATCAGGGTCGCAAAAGAGGTATTCCGCATCGCAACGGGCTGATAGTAATCATCATAGTTATCAAGAAACTCCTTCAGGAAATCATTTTCAATAAGCTCCTCATGCTCTTCCTCCAAACTATCCGAGCGCGCAAGCAGATCCTCCGCTACCGTATAGTTTTGCTCGTCGATCATAGTGCGGATCTGGTTCACCCGCTTTTCCTTGCCTTCTGCGGAAAGCCCCGGAACCGCGGTTACTTTAAAGCTCTCTAACTGTTTCAGCAGGGCCTTTTCCCTCGTCTTTGCCTCTTCCTTTATCTCGGCGAGATAACCGTCCATCACGCGCTTAAAAAAGCCGTAATTTGACGTCTCGACCGCCCACTCATACCATTCGTCAACGATCTGGAGGATTTTTTCTTTCTTGTCCTCCACGGAATTATCGATCTGCCCATAGCTCTGCGCCAGCTCAAGGTTGCCGATAAAATCATCCTTGCGGATGTCCGCCGTCTCTTTCGCGTACACCTCTCCGGTCTCGATCGTTGCAGAGACATCCGCCCATTCATCTGACGGCTCCTTTGCCATCAGATAATTGACGATCAGTCTTGCCTCGCCGTAGTCGTCTCCCTTATCGGCCAGGATCGCCTCCAGGCGCTCGCGGTACGTACACGTTTTCTTCCGCAGCTTCCCGACATGGTTCAGAATGCGTACCGTCGGGCACAATGACTGCATGGTGGAAGAATGCAGTTCAAAATCGGGGAAATAATCCTCGTTGAGCATGATGTCATCCGTAAGCAGAAACTTAGCATAGAAATATTTTCTGTTGTCTTCCGCATAGGAGCCTTCGATACACTCCAGGATTTCGTCTAATGTATAGCATAACACGCGAAGACCGGCCTCTTCCTGCGCGGACGTCGCCTCATCCATGTATACGTCACGTATACTCTGGATCGCGGCATTCAGGTTGTCAATTAAGGGCTTACGGTTTTTCTTGTAATCCAGGTCTCCCTCGTCCTCCGTGCGGTTACTGATCCTGTTTACCAGATCGCACCACTTTGCAAGCAGCTGTACCGCTTTTGTGGTAGTACTGATAATATTGCTTCTCAAATGACTCATCAGATCCGCGCGGCGGCGGTACACCATCAGCGTGCCTGCCTTATCCCAGTATTCTGTGATATAAGCCCAGAGCTTATCGCCGTCAATCGTATCCTCGGCGATCGTACTGTCTTCCTTATAGAAACGTTCCCGAAGGAAATCCAGGGCTAACGGCTGCATATCATTGTCTCCATCGACAATGGCCTTGATAAACTGGCCGAAATCGCTGTTGACAGAAAAGATCATCTTTTTTGTCTCCAGAAATCTCTTCTGGCTGGCTCTTTCCTTTTTTCTCCCTGTGACAAAATTGTCATAGAAAATGCGCGCCTCCTGCTGAAGGTTCTTCAGCTCCCGCTCCAGCTCAGCTTTGCTTCTCGAGCGATAATCTGCATATACATCCATTCCCTTCTGATGGTCGTCCTTAAATTTCATCAGGGTATAGACCACGTTGCCCAGCGCCGGATAATCGTTCAGCAGCGCGTACTCCTTAATTCCGCTGTAATAAGACTTGATGTCGTAATCATAGCGGTTCTGATTGGAAAAGAAGGTTCTGACTGCTGTCGAGATCACCAACGCATCCTCAAATTCGCCTTTCTTGTCAATCAGCATAAACGCACGGTTCGTAGAATAACTGCAACGTCCCATCGGGTCGTTTACCGCGTTTGCCAGCTGGTCGTAAAACAGCGTGTGCTCCGGATGCTGCAGGGAAAATGCCCTGGCATAAGCGGTGGCCGCATATAGACTGCCGGCATTGATCAGCGCAATTACGTCGTCTTTGATATTTTCCGTATTCGAAACAGCAGCAGCCTTCGAATCGTCGTCGGCAGCCATTTCCCGCAGCGATACGGCCGCTTCCTTCGTGTCCGGCTCTTTTTGCGCGGTACCCGTCCCATCTGCAGCCGCTTCCACGGCCGCCGCCTCATCTGCAGCCGCTTCCACGGCCGCCGTCTCATCTGCAGCCGCTTCCACGGCCGCCGTCTCATCTGCTACCGCTTCCACAGCCGCCGTCTCATCCGCCGCCGCTTCCACAGCCGCCGTCCCGTCTGCCGTCGCTTCAACAGCCACAGCCTCATCTGCAGCCGCTTCCACAGCCGCCGTCTCATCTGCAGCTGCTTCCAAGCCTGAGGCTTCTTCCGGGATCATCTCTGATGAAATGGACGCCGCGGCCTCCAGATACGCAGGATCCACCGCATCTGCTCCGATCCCATCCGAATAATCGTAATAGCTGCTATCTGTCATGCTGTATAAGTACGTCTTTTCAGAGGATAGCAGGCTTCCGGTTTCCTCAAGCATGATCTGGGCAAGAGCCCTCGCTTTTTCCCGGTCATAGGCGGCGAAAATCGTATTCTTTATGGGAATCTCTTTTTCCAGGATTTCCCGCATCCGCTCCAGACAGCTGTCGCACTCCTCCACGCTATCCCAGACCGCGCCTATGATTACATCGCACTTGACGTTTTCCTCTTCAGGCGGAGAAACTCTTAAGAAAAAGCAGTCCGTAAATATGTATCTGCTCTCGGACACCTCAGGAAATCCTGCGTCTTTAAAACGCTGAATGCTGTCGCAGTACAGTTCTCCGTACAGTATTCTGCATGCGGCGCTCGTCGCTTTATCCTCTATGTCCTCTCCCCAGTCTTCCTTTGTCTGCTGTGCAATGCCAATTCTTTTCGCCGCGTCACGGTATGACAAGGCCGTCATCAGCCGTGGCGAGGCGCAATAAAACTCTCCGCCCGGAACAAGCCTGTACCTTCTCAGATATCCCTTGTGCTGAAGAAAGCTCAGAGTTCCTTCCGCAATCTTTTCCGGCATTCCCCGCAAAAGATGCAAAGTTCTCATCAAAACGACATTATCAGACACTGCGTTCTTCAGGATTATCCTCAGCGCCCTTTCGTTTACATTTCTAATCTCATTCTTAAACACGCTGGACGATATTTTTTTCCCTTCATTCGCACTGATATCCCTGGTCAAAAAGCCGATATTGGCCGATGGATCCAGAAGAAGTGCCGAGGCTTCGATTTTTTTGACAAAGTCCGACGGCCCTTCCTCCACGGCCTCTGCCCCAGTTCCCTCTTCTTCCGTATGAGTTTCCTCTGTGCAGGCCTCCTCCGCAGATACCTCTGCTGCAGGAATCTCCTCCGCGGGCAGCTCCCCCGTGCGAGCCTCCCCTGTATAGGCCTCCTCCGCAGATACCTCTGCTGCAGGTGCTTCCTCTTCACACACTTCCTGCATATACGCTGCTTCTGTTTGTTCTTTTCCTGCCGCATCGGCGTCCGGGGACTTTGCCGCCTCTGCCTTCCCCTCCGCATCCGCAGCCGTATCTCCAATCCTCTGCACCTGCTTCTCATCAGAAAAATCTTCTTTTTCAGGGAGAACATACTTTTTCGCAGCCAAACCATTCTGAATCCGGCGCGGATAGAATTCACTCACCAGATCCAGAAGATCCATGCCTTCGTCAGAGTCGATATCCTCGCAGGTCAATGCTCTCATGAAGGCCTCAGGCCCCGCCGCTTCCTGTTCAAGCTCTTCCTGTTCCGGCATTTTCTCCCCGGAAATATGGAAGATCATCGCTTTCGCCTGTTCCTGGAACGGCTGCAGCGCCTTGGCGTATGGATTGACCATAGACTGTACGGACACAAAATCCTCCAGTATTCCCCTGACCTCTTCCAGCCGTTTCTTATAGCGCACAAGACTGCTTTTTCTGACTGCCTCGACGTATTCTGCGGCAGGCATACCCTCTTTTGGCATCTCTTCCTCAGAGACCTGCTCCACTGCCAGGGAGTAAATGGAATCATATTTCTGCCGCAAAGCATCGATAATACCGCCGAATTTTTCTTCATCTGCTTTTGCAGGAACCTTTCCCTCAGAAATATCAGCAAGCATTCCCTGAAGTAAGCCTGTGAATTCTCTGGCTCCTGTGTCAAACTCAGCGAATAGTTCCTCTATCTTTTTATCTAAATTCATTTTCGTGATCCTCCGTCTGATCATAACCGTTCAGCTTTTCTTCTTCCGGCGCTCCGTCGGCGCAGCATATTTTCCGGCAGGAGACTTGCCGACTGCCTTCGCAGTTCTTCACCAGCTCCTCCTTCTGCGTCCGTTTCAGCTGTTTGATCTCCCACTCACGGCGCATGGCCTCTTCTTTCGTCCCAAATTCCTCATAGTAAGCCAGCTTCACCGGAAGCCTGCTCCTCGTATATTTACCGCCGCGCCCTTCGTTGTGGGTCTGCAGCCGCCTTTCGAGGTCATTCGTCCAGCCAGTGTAGAGCGAGCCGTCGCCGCAGCGCAGGACATAGGTGTAATTTCTTTTGCCCTTCCCTTGTCCTATGCTCATTTTATTCCTGTTTCCCCCTATTTTTTCACTTGATTCTTCACCTGCGTCTTCGCTCATCTGCTCACCTGCCTCTTTGAATTGATTTTCCATATTGGTTTCTTTCATCCCTTATTGTTAGAATATCTCTTTCTAATCAAATTGTAAAGACGATTCCTTCAAAATAAAGGCAGTTGCCCCGACACAATATCCTCTGTCCGGAAATTTGACAGTTGAATATTTTCAAGTTTTTCTTACTACTTTTTCATATTAAAAACAGCTTCTGCATATAAACTGATTGCAAAAGTCGCTATTCAAAATATATTTCCCGGAAAAGTCGATATATACCGTCTGATCCGTCACAGCACATTGCAGGGAATGAAGCAATTCTTCGCATCGATCGGAATCACATCTTCGCACATACAGACAATGCCTCCACCCGCCTGCGTGAGTCCGGTCTGGCCGAGCAGTTCATATTTTCTGACCTCGCGGCGGTCGGGATTTGCAGATTTCTTAATCTCGAGCGGATGAATGACCCCATTCTCCTCCACAAAGACATCAATCTCTTTCGCATTCGAATCCCGATAGTAGGAGAGGTTTGCCCTGGCAGGCGCGTACGCATAATTCTTCAGAAGCTCGATCACCACATAATTTTCAAAATAATGACCGCTGGCCGCCCCGTTCATCAATGTATCTCTGGTAAGCCACATGGACAGATATGCACATAGACCTGTATCGCAAAAATACAGCTTCGGCGTCTTCACGAGACGTTTGAGCGCATTGTTGGCATAAGCGGGCAGCAAATATACAATCCCCAATCCCTGCAAAAGCCGGAGCCATTCCTTTGCCGTAGGCTGCGAAATCTCCGCCGCCTCCGACAGCTTCTTATAATTCACAGGTTCCGCGGTCAAAGCTGCGCAGGCATTTAAAAACATACGAAAACGCAAGATATCTGTGATGCCGCCCTCCTCGGATACATCCCGCATAAGATATGTCTCAATATAAGAATTAAAATATTCCTGCCTCTGCTCCGCATCTGCCGATAACACCGCTGGCATTCCGCCGCGCCAGATATGGTCAAACACATCAATAATATTGTTTTTCCTCACAAGAGCCTGTCTTGCCTGCAGACAGGGCAGCGAAAAATCAAGCACATTCGGAAAAGAAATTCCCTCCGCCTCAGCTCCGGAAAGACTGTAAAGCTCCAGAATTCCAACCCTTCCCGCCAGAGTTTCCCGGACATTCTCCATCATCTTATACTGCTGCGATCCGGTCAGCCAGAACAAACCCTTTTCCTCGCTCTCATCGCAGATGATCTTGATCTGCTCAAACAGCTCCGGCGCTTTCTGTATCTCATCAATGATGATCGGCGGCCGGTATGTCTGAAAGAACAGTACCGGGTCGGACTTCGCCAGCATACGGGTCATCGCATTATCCATCGAAACGTACGTGCGGTTCTGTCCCTCGGCCAGATGCTTCAGCATGGTCGTTTTCCCAACCTGTCTTGCTCCGGTCACAAGAACCGCCTTAAAAAAGGAGTTCATATGAAGGAACTTGCGCTCCAGCGCACGTTTTATATAGTTCATTTCAGTCCTCCGTTTAAGAAAATATAAAGTACACTTTATTTTATCCTAACATCGAAGTCCCGTCAAGAGAATTGCCGGCGGAATAAGCGAATTCCCCTCAATTTCTGATTAAATTGTAAAGACGATTCCTTCAAAATAAAGGCAGTTGCCCCGACAGAATGTCCTCTGCCCTGGCAGCTGCCTTTAAATGATCGCCGTCCCCATACCATTCTTAATCCGCGACCGCTTTCTATGTAATGGGATGGCGAACCATCCCTTGTATCTTGAAGCAACCGGCACAAGCTAGTACCTCACCCAGATAAATTGCAAACCACAAGTGAAACGCCGACTGCAGATTGTATACTATATTATACTCCTCATATTTTCTGCCGTGCAGGCTTTTTTCTTCCTGCACAAAAAATTCTGCTTTCCATCCATTCCGGCCAGAGCATTCATATGCCAAAACTGCACGCCTCCAGACACGAGAAGGACAGCAAAAACCTCTGCAGTCTGCGGCCACACCCGGGGATGCGCTGCTCTGCGTCATCCCATGTACTCTGTTGGTACCCTGTGCCAGGCTTCCTGCCGGGCCGTTTCAGGCAGTCTGTCCACCTGCCCTATTTCCTGATAAGCCCGCGGCCTCCTGCCCGGATACGGCGCCAAACCCAACGTGCCCCTTATTCCAGATACAGCACCGGATCAACCGCCGCGTCGTTCTGCGTCATGCCGAAGTAGAGGTTGCTGCCCTCCACGCTGTAGTATTTCGTCGGCTCGCTGACATACCCAAGCAGAGCGCCCGCGTCAACGACATCGCCTTCCTTCACCGCAAGCTCCTTGAGCTGCCCGTAGGTGAGCTTGTATCCGTTGCCGATGTTCAGCACCAGCGTGATGCCGGTCTCATCCTCGACGCGGATCGTCTCGACGATCCCCTTCGCCGCTGCCAGTACCTGGTTGCCGACCTCGCTGCCGATGATCAGCGCCGGATTGTACTTGTACTGATCCAGCGTCGGGAAATACACGCTGCTGTCCATGCTGTAGTCGATCAGGATCGTGCCCGCGGACGGCCAAAGGAGAGAATCCTGCTCTGTGAAATTGACGCCCGCGTCGATCAGCGCCTGCTCGGAGATCACGCTCCCGGAAGCCGCCTCAGCCGCGTCCTCTGAATTTTCCTGCGTCACAGCTGCCTCTGCCGCATTGTCCGCGCCGGTTCCCTCAACCGCCTCGCTGCCTGTCACGCCGTCCGTGCCTTCCGCTTCGGATGTGTCACTCATGTCGGCATCCGTGCCTGCATCCATAGAGGGTGTATCCTCTTCCACCTTGCTGCCGGACGCCTGCGCCATATCTTCCTCGTCATTGTCCTTGTCCAGCGTCGGAAACAACTCGTCCTCCGGATTCCCGTTTGCCGCGTCCTCGTCCAGATACGCCATCTGCCCCAGTTCGCTCTCCATCTGCGTTCCATTGTCCTTCGTCCTGCGCGCGCCGTTGAGCGCCGCGATCCCGCCCAGCACAAGAATGCCGGTGATGCAAAGGCTGAGCGTCCAGATACTGCTTCGTCTCGTGATGAAATTCTTGAAATTCTTAAAATCTCTCTTATTCATGTCGTTCACCTCGTCCATTAGATTCCTCTTCCCACGCAAAAGCGCGTCCCTGTTTCGGTTCACTGATAGGATTGCCAGAAAATCGAGGCTTATTCACAAAAAATAATAAACTTGATTTTCCCTGTTTTTCTGTTATACTGTACGCGATATACGCAAAAGCAATGAGTCGTGCAAATACTTCGGAGCAGGAAAACCAAAGGTTTTCGAAGCTGAGCACGGCTCCACTGTATAAAGGAGGTTTCTGAATGTCACTGGAGGATTACAGAAAGGCATACAAACTCGGAAAAAAAGACTACCAGACACGCATGATGCACGGCCAGCGACCGATCCTGGACGCGCTGGAAAATATACTTCCTTCCAACGAGGTGCATTCCATGGTCCCGCTTGGCCTGATGCAGATCCCGATCGATCAGATCGCCGGCACCATGACCGAGGGCCGCAGCAATGTTTTCTCCGGCAATTTCATGCCGATCCTGAGCGAAAATTCAGAATTTGCGCAGAAGTGGATCAACCTGAGCACGGCACACGCGGAGGAGGGGATCCGCGAGCCGGTCAAGGCGTACGAGTACATGAACAAATTTTACATAGAAGAGGGCAACAAGCGGGTCAGCGTCATGAAATATTTCCAGGCTGTCTCCATTCCCGGAAACGTAACCCGTATCATGCCGAAGCGCACAGAAGAAAAGGAAAACAAGATCTATTTTGAATTTCTGGACTTCTACAAGGTGTCCAAGATCAATTTTATCTGGTTCTCGAAGGAGGGCAGCTTTGCGAAGCTGCAGAAGATCGTCGGAAAAGGCCCGGAGGACGTGTGGACGGACGATGAACGGATGGATTTCAATTCGCTCTACAACCGCTTCACCGCGGCCTACGAGGCGAAGGGCGGCAACGCGCTTTCTTCCATCACGCCCGGCGATGCGTTCCTCTCCTTTATCAAACTGTATGGCTATCAGGAATTGTCAGGCAAGACGACCAATGAGATCAAAGCGCTCGTCGCAAAGAGTTGGGAAGAATTCAAGATGCTCACACAGGACGAAGAGGTCGAGCTTAAGATGAATCCCGTCCCGGAGAAAAAGCTCACCCTGAGCCGTCTGCTGCCGCTGAACGCCTCGCAGCTGAAGGCCACGAAGCTGAAGATCGCGTTTATCTACGAGAAGACGGTCACCTCCTCCGCCTGGACCTACTCGCACGAGCTGGGCCGCCTGCACCTGGAGCAGATGTTCCCGGATGAGGTCAGCACGATCTACTTCGACAATGTCACGGAGCAGAACGCAGACGAGTATCTTGAAAAGGCCATCGGGGAGGGCTGCGACATCATCTTCACGACGACGCCGATCTTCGCGCCTGCCAGCGTGAAGGCCGCAATCGCGCACCCGAACGTCAAGATTCTCAACTGCTCGCTGAACACCTCGCACCGCTACATCCGCACCTACTACGCGCGGATGCACGAAGCGAAGTTCCTGATGGGGGCCATCGCAGGCGCCATGGCGGAGAACGATATCCTCACCTACATCACAGATTACCCGGTGTTCGGCAACATCGCGAACATTAACGCTTTTGCGCTCGGCGCCAAGATGATCAACCCGCGGGTGAAGGTCTATCTGGAATGGTCCACGCTGAAGGACTACGACGTCACCGAGAGCATCCAGCGCACCCATCCGGACTGCGTCTCAGCCCGGGATATCGTGATCCCGGAGGACGCGTCCCGCTACTTCGGCATCTACCACATGGACAACGGCCGTCCGCGCAACCTGGCCATGCCGCTGTGCCACTGGGGCAAATTCTACGAGCGCCTGATCCGCACGATCATGGACGGTACCTGGAAGCACGACGACAATACAGCCAAGGCGATCAACTACTGGTGGGGGATGTCGGCGGGCGTCGTCGACGTCATCTGCTCGAAATCCCTTCCGGTCGGCACGAAACGCCTCGTCGAGCTGCTGAAGCATACAATCACCGCCGGGGAGTTCAATCCGTTCGCCGGCGTCCTCTACTCCCAGACCGGCATCATCGAGGGCAATCCGGACGCCGTCCTGACGCCCGAGGAGATCATGAAGATGGACTGGCTGGCGGAGAATGTCATCGGTTTCATCCCGAAGGAAGAAGACCTGCGCGAGCACGCCCAGCCGGTCGTATCGCAGCAGGGGCTGCAGGCAAAGTGAGACAGCTTAACAGCTTCTCATATGAATCCGGAAAATCCATCAGGCAAAGGATATTACAGGAACCGCTTCGCGAACCCTGTAATCGATTTGCGGCGCGTATCCGCGCCTTTTATCGGAATCTGCTTCGCAGCTTCCGATAAGTTATACTGTCAGAACCTTGACCGGCCTGCGGAAAAATTAAGAACAAGGAAAAAAGACGATGCGCATACTCGCGATTGCAGATGAGGAATCCCCTTATCTGTGGGACTATTTTGAAAAGAGCAAACTGGACGGAATCGACCTGATCATCTCCTGCGGCGATCTGGATCCGCACTATCTCTCGTTTCTGGCGACCTTCACAACCGCGCCGGTTCTCTATGTGCGCGGCAACCACGACGAGAAATACGATACGGTTCCGCCCGACGGCTGCATCTGCATCGACGACGACATTTACGTCCACGAGGGCGTGCGCATCCTCGGGCTGGGCGGCTCCATGCGCTATCGCCCCGGGAATTATCAATATACCGAGTTCCAGATGCGCCGCCGGGTCGCCCGGCTGAAGCTCAAGCTCCTGTGGCGGCGCGGCTTCGATATTCTGGTGACACACGCCCCGGCCTATCAGCTCAACGACGGCCGTGACCTCCCGCACCAGGGCTTCAAGATCTTCCTGACCCTGATGGAAAAATACAAGCCCAAATTTTTCCTGCACGGACACGTCCACCTGTCCTACGGGCGCGCGCACAAGCGCTACGACAAGTATCTCGACACACATGTCATCAACGCCTGCGGGCGGTATGTGTTCGATTTCGAGGACGACAATCCGGGGCATCTGGGGGCGCAGTAAACTTCATTCAACACCAATCAGATATGTTATATGTTAAAATATTAGAAAGAGACGACCGGCAGCCGTCTCTTTCTTCTTATTTCTTATCTCTTATTCCCTTTTATCTCTTTTTGATCTTTTAAAGCCTTACACCTCAAACGACTCCGGATCCACCTTCACTTCCACCTTATCCAGGTGCCAGATCTCGTCGACATACTGTTGGATCGTGCGGTCGGAGGTGAACTTTCCGCTGCTCGCCATGTTCAGGATCGCCATCTTCGCCCAGCGCGCCTCATCGCGATACGCCTCCTCGACGCGCTCCTGCGCGGCCGCGTAGGACTTGAAGTCCGCGAGGATGAAGTAGGTGTCCGGACGGTCGCTGCTGTTCGTGTTCAGGAGAGAATCGTAAATGTCGCGGAACATCTCCGTATCGTGGGAATACTCGCCGTTGATCAGCTGCATCAGCACACGGCGGATATCCTGGTCGTTGTTGAAGTAATCGGTCGGATGATAACCGCCCTCGTTCTCGTAGCGAATGACTTCCTCCGCGGAAAGGCCGAAGATGAACGCGTTCTCCTCGCCCACTTCCTCGACGATCTCGACGTTCGCGCCGTCCATCGTGCCGAGCGTCGGAGCGCCGTTCAGCATGAACTTCATGTTGCCGGTACCAGAAGCCTCTTTACTCGCGGTGGAGATCTGCTCGGAGACGTCCGCCGCCGCGAAGATCAGCTCCGCGTTGGATACGCGGTAATCCTCGATGAACACAACCTTCAGCTTGCCGTTGATCGACTGGTCGTTGTTGATGACGTCCGCCACGCTGTTGATCAGCTTGATCGTCAGCTTCGCGCGGCGATAACCCGCGGCTGCCTTCGCGCCGAAGATAAAGGTTCTCGGATAGAACTCCATCTCCGGGTGATCCTTGATCTTGTTGTAAAGGTACATCACATGCAGGATGTTGAGCAGCTGACGCTTGTACTCATGCAGCCTCTTAACCTGCACGTCGAAGATCGAGCGCGGATCTACGTCGATGCCGTTGTGCTCCTTGATGTATTTTGCCAGACGCAGCTTGTTCTGGTATTTGATGTTCATAAACTCCTGCTGCGCCTTCTTGTCGTCCGCGTAGATCTTCATCTTCGCAATCTGCGGGAGATCGGTGATCCACTCGTCGCCGATGTGCGCCGTCACCCAGTCCGCCAGAAGCGGGTTCGCGTGGAGCAGGAATCTTCTCTGCGTGATACCGTTTGTCTTGTTGTTAAACTTCTGCGGCATCATCTCATAGAAGTCCTTGAGCTCCTGCTTCTCCAGAATCTCGGTGTGCAGCCTTGCCACGCCGTTCACCGAATAGCCCACGGCGATCGCAAGGTTCGCCATGCGCACCTGTCCATCGTAGATGATCGCCATCTTGCGCAGCTTCTCCTGGTTGCCCGGATAGAGCTTCTGGATGTCCGCGACGAAGCGGCGGTTGATCTCCTCGATGATCTGGTAGATACGCGGAAGCAGTCTTGAGAACAGCTCGATCGGCCATTTCTCAAGCGCCTCGGACATGATCGTGTGGTTCGTATACGCGCAGGTCTTCGACACAACGTCCCACGCCTCCATCCACTCGAGACCCTCCTCGTCGAGCAGAATGCGCATCAGCTCTGCCGTCGCGACCGTCGGATGCGTATCGTTGAGCTGGAACGTCACCTTCTCGTAGAATTTGTGGATATCCTTGTGTACCTTCTTATACTTCGCAACTGCCTGCTGCACGCTCGCGGAGATGAAGAAATACTGCTGCTTCAGACGCAGCTCCTTACCCGCGTAATGGTTGTCGTTCGGGTAGAGGACGTCGACGAGGTTCTTTGCCAGGTTCTCCTGCTCGACCGCTTTCTGGTAATCGCCCTTGTCAAATGAGTCGAGATGGAAATCCGTGAGCGGCTCCGCGTCCCAGATGCGCAGCGTATTGACGAGGTTGTTGTTGTAGCCGAGGATCGGCATGTCAAACGGCACCGCGCGCACTGCCTGATAGCCCTCGTGGATGAAATGATTTCTCTGCGTCTTCTCGTCATACTCGACGCGCACATAGCCGCCGAACTTGACGATCTTCGCGTACTCCGGACGGCGCAGCTCGAACGGGTTGCCATCCTTGAGCCAGTTGTCCGGCACCTCGACTTGGTAGCCGTTCTCGATCTTCTGCTTGAACATACCGTAGCGGTAACGGATGCCGCAACCGTACGCGCAGTAACCCAGCGTCGCCAGCGAATCCAGGAAGCAAGCCGCCAGACGGCCGAGACCGCCGTTGCCCAGCGCAGCGTCCGGCTCCTGGTCCTCGATCACGTTGAGGTCAAAGCCCATCTCCTCGAGCGCCTCTTTCACTTCCTTGTATGCAGTCAGGTTGATCAGGTTGTTGCCGAGCGCGCGCCCCATCAGGAACTCCATCGACATATAGTAGACCATCTTCGGGTCATCGATTTCATACTGCTTCTGCGTCGCCAGCCAGTTGTTGATGATTTCATCCTTCACGGCGTAGGCCACCGCCTGGAACAGCTGCTGCTGATCCGCTTCTTTGATCGTCTTGCGGTAGAGCGTCTTGACGTTCTCCTTTACACGCTCCTTGAACACTTCCTTGTCAATCAGTTTGCTCATCGTATCATCCTTTCCTATATGGATTATTGTTTGCCTCTATTGTACGCCATGCTACCTTCAAAAACCTTCGGCTTTTTGCACAGCACGCTTAACCTCGCTAAGTGTCAAATGTGTCGATCGCGGGTATTCGCCTTACAGTTTCTCCACACCCAGCGTCACATTCTCGCCGTTGATATTCCAGTCCTTCACGTACCCGCTCGCCGCGTCGTACTCGATCTCGTCCGCCATGACATCCGAAAGAATATCGCCCTCGAACTTGCGCAGGATCGCGTCGATCTTCTCGTTGTCCTTCACGGACACGCGGATCTTGTCCATCACCTCGAAGCCGGCCTCCTTGCGCATCGTCTGGATCTTGCTGATCAGCTCGCGCACAAAGCCCTCCTCGATCAGCTCCGGCGTCAGCTTCGTATCCAGCACGACGGAAATATCTCCGTTCGTCTCCGCAATGAAGCCCTCGGTCTGCGCCGTCTCGATCAGCAGGTCTTCCTCGGTCAGCACGACCTTGGCGCCGTCGAAATCAAACTTCAGCGCGCCGTCCGCCTTCAGCTCAGCCATCGCCTTGTTGCCGTCGAGCTCCGTGAGCGCCTGGCGGATCTTCCCGAGCAGCTTGCCGTACTTCGGGCCGACCGTCTTGAGCTGCGGCTTGAACGTGTAAGAGATGAAGCCTCCGACATCCTGCGTATACTCGACCTTCTTGACGTTCAGCTCATCCTTCACGATATCGGTAAAATACTCCGGCAGCTCTTCCGGCGCTTTGATGTACATCAGGGCGATCGGCTGGCGGTTCTTGATGTTCGCCGCGTTTCTGCACGCACGCCCCATCACGACCACCTTGAGCACCTGATCCATCGCGCGCTCAAGCTCCTCGTCAATCTGCGCCTCGTCCACGGTCGGGAAGTCGCACAGATGAATGCTCTCCGGCGCGGAAGCGTCCACCTTACAGACAATGTTGCGGTAAATGTCCTCCGCCATGAACGGAATCATCGGCGCGGCCGCTTTACAGGTGTTCACAAGAGCCGTGTACAGCGTCATGTAGGCATTGATCTTGTCTTGCTCCATGCCCTTCGCCCAGAAACGCTCGCGGCTTCTGCGGACGTACCAGTTGCTCATGTCGTCCACAAACTCCTGCAGCGCGCGTCCGGCCTCCGGGATCTTGTAGCTTCCGAGCGACTCGTCGACGGTCTTCACCATCGAGTTCATCTTGGACAGCAGCCACTTGTCCATCACGGAAAGCTTCTCATAGTCCAGTGTACGCTCCATCGGATTGAAATTGTCAATGTTCGCGTACAGCACGAAGAACGCGTAAGTGTTCCACAGCGTCCCCATGAACTTACGCTGGCCCTCCTGCACGGCCTTGCCGTGGAAACGGTTCGGCAGCCACGGCGCGCTGTTCACATAGAAATACCAGCGGATCGCGTCGGCCCCGTAGGTCTCAAGCGCCTCGAACGGATCGACCGCATTGCCCTTGGACTTGCTCATTTTCTGGCCGTTCTCGTCCTGCACGTGCCCCAGCACGATGACGTTTTCATACGGCGCCTTGTTGAACAGCAGCGTCGACTCCGCGAGCAGCGAGTAGAACCAGCCTCTCGTCTGGTCCACGGCCTCGGAGATGAACTGCGCCGGGAAATGCGCCTCGAAATATTCCTTATTCTCAAACGGATAATGGTACTGTGCGAACGGCATCGCACCGGAATCGAACCAGCAGTCGATCACCTCCGGCACGCGGTGCATCGTCTTGCCGCACTTCGGGCACTTGATCGTGATCTCATCGATGTACGGGCGGTGCAGCTCCACGGTCTTCGCCGCTTCGTTCCCGCTCAGCTCAAAGAGCTCCTCGCGGCTGCCGATCGAGTGCATATGTCCGCACTCCTCGCACTCCCAGATGTTCAGCGGCGTGCCCCAGTAGCGGTTCCGGGAGATGCCCCAGTCCTGCACATTCTCCAGCCAGTCGCCGAAGCGGCCCTTTCCGATGCTCTCCGGAATCCAGTTGATCGTATTGTTGTTCGCGATCAGGTCATCCTTCACCGCAGTCATCTTAATGAACCACGACTCGCGCGCGTAATAGATCAGCGGCGTGTCGCAGCGCCAGCAGTGCGGATAATCATGCTCAAATTTCGGCGCGTCAAACAGCTTGCCATCCTTGTCCAGATCGGCGATGATGACCGGATCCGCCTTCTTCACGAAGATACCCTCGTACGGCGTCTCCTTCGTCAGCTCGCCCTTGTTGTCCACAAACTGAATGAACGGCAGGTCGTAATCGCGGCCCACACGGCTGTCGTCCTCGCCGAACGCCGGCGCGATGTGAACAATGCCGGTACCGTCAGACATCGTGACATAGCGGTCGCAGGTCACGAAATGCGCTTTCTTATGCTGCTTCGCCGCGGCCTCTCCCGCCGCCGCGAACAGCGGTTCATATTCTCTGTATTCCAGGTCTTTGCCCGTGTAGGATTCCAGGATCTCATACGCCGGGATCCCTTTTTCCTCATCGCCCAGCTTGCCGAGCACGGTGTCCAGCAGCGCCTGCGCCATATAGTAGGTCCTGCCGTCGGCCGCCTTCACCTTGCAGTAGGTCTCGTCCGGGTTGACACAAAGCGCCGTGTTCGACAGCAGCGTCCAGGGCGTCGTCGTCCAGGCCAGGAAATACGCATCCTCGCCGACCGCCTTGAAGCGAACGATCGCGGAGCGCTCCTTCACCGTCTTGTAGCCCTGCGCCACCTCCTGCGCCGAAAGCGGCGTGCCGCAGCGCGGGCAGTACGGGACGACCTTGAAGCCCTTATACAGAAGCCCTCTATCCCAGATCTTCTTCAGCGCCCACCACTCGGACTCGATAAAATCGTCGTGGTACGTCACGTAGGGATTGTCCATGTCGGCCCAGAAACCGACCGTGCCGGAGAAATCCTCCCACATCCCCTTGTACTTCCAGACGCTCTCCTTACACTTATCAATAAACGGAATCAGGCCATACTCCTCAATCTGCTCCTTGCCGTCGAGGCCGAGCATACGCTCTACCTCCAGCTCCACCGGGAGCCCGTGCGTGTCCCAACCCGCCTTGCGGGGCACCATTTTGCCCTTCATCGTCTGGTAGCGCGGAATCATGTCCTTGATGACACGTGTCAAAACATGGCCAATGTGCGGCTTGCCGTTCGCCGTGGGCGGTCCGTCATAAAACGTATAGGTCTCGCAGCCCTCGCGGTTTGCCATACTCTTCTCAAAAATCTTGTTTTCTTTCCAGAACTTTTCTGTCTGCTTCTCTCGCTCGACAAAATTCAGACTTGTAGGTACTTTGTCGTACAGCATCGTCTGCCTCCTCGCAAATGATATGACTGATCATCTCCTGAGCCGTGCTGCTTTCGCCCCCGCTTCGCTCTCGGCTTGGCCGCAGACCCTCGCCGGGGCGGCATCGCCCTTTTTCAGAGAGCAATTACTTCGCCCTGTCATCCGTCGTCAAAACACAGATGTCCGGGAGCAGTCTCCCGCATCTGTCTGCCGCCGTCTGGGCACAGCTCATTGCCATACCGCACATTATAACGTAATATCCCGTTCATTGTCAATTTTTTATTGATTTTTCGGGCAAAAACATCTATACTTTCTTCTATAACTATCAAAGCGGACCCAAAAGTGATCCATTGGACTGCCATCGGCCCGCTACAGAAGAATTTCCAAAAAGAAAGCGAGTGATGCCTTTGCGAAGTATCTTTGATATGGACAGCGGGTTCTTCCGCGTACTCAGTCGTGTGGCGGACCTGATGATCCTGAACCTCATATTTGTCGCGTGTTGTATTCCGATTGTGACGATCGGACCCGCGCTGACAGCCATGCACTACGTCACACTAAAGATGGCGATCAACGAGGAAGGCTATGTCGTCCGGGGTTTTTTCAAATCCTTCCGGCAGAATTTCCGCCAGGCACTGATCATCTGGGTGATCATGCTCCTGATCGGCTGTATCCTGGCGACCGACCTCCTGATCCTGCGGGATGCCACAGGAATGCTGCTCCAGGTTATGCGGGTCTTCATTATGGCTACCTTTGTCGTATATTTCATGGTGATGATCTATGTGTTCCCAACGCTGGCCAAGTTTGACAACAGCGTCAAAGCGACAATGAAGAACGCCCTGTTCATGGCAATCCTCGATTTTCCACGCACGGTTCTCATGATCCTGATCATCGCGGCTTCTGTCTTCGTTACCTTGTACAACAGCTACACCTTCTGGTACGGACTCCTGATCTGGATCATGCTCGGCTTTGCCTGTATCGCCTATGTAAATTCACGCTTCCTGGCAAAAATCTTCAAAAAATATATTCCGGAAGAAGAAATGGAAGAGAAAAGTGACGAGGAGTTTTCGATCGATGAAACCGCCATAAGCGCAGAGCTCCCTATGGCGGCAGACGACAAATCAGAAACAACGGAAGAATAAATCAAAGGTTTCTGCGCAGACCACATATCCGTCAGAAACCGCACATACTCAAAAAAATCCCTGCCTCATCTGATGATGAAGCAGGGATTTGATCTTTGTCAGACTTTTCTGCCGCTTTTATCCGCGGCGCTCATCTCTGAGCCTTATTGCCAGATTGCGCTGTATGCGCTCATGAGGAGATTGATCTGAGTATCCGTTACCTTAGCCAGGCACTTCTCAATCGCCGCGTAAGTCTGCGGTCTGGAAGCCTGAAGAGCTGCCGGATTCAGGGTGTAATTCTTGAAGGACTCTGCAAAATACTCAGCGGCATTGGAGCACACATAAGCCTTGTTGTACTCTGTATAGTTCGCCTTCTCTGCCGCAAAGATCGCTCCAAACTCGCCGCCCTTGTCGTAGTTCCCTGCGATGAATGCAAGGAAATGTCCAAGCTCATGGTATACCGTCTCGGAGGTATCCTTCGCAGCGTTCAGTGTGATTGTACGGCTTCTCGCGTCAAACAGTCCATCATAGTTGACACCGGAAGCAGTCTTGATGGAAAAGCCCATCTTGTCGAACGCGCCCTGCACTCTGGAATCTACGCTCGGCGCAGCAGCCGCTGCCGTCATCGCCGTGTTGGCCGCTGCCACAGCTCTGGTATTCGTCGTTGTTGCCTTGCTGGACTGCGTCGTTGTGGTGGTCGTCGTAGTCTTTGGCGTCGTCGTAACCGTGGTTGTGGTCTTGGTCGTTGTTATCTGTGTCTTGACTTTGGATTTCTTCTTGAACTTGTAAACAACGCTGGTCTCTGTCACTACCTTGGTGGTAACCGTAGCCGTCGCGGTGTTCTCGGTGCTGGTTCTGGTCTTGGTCTTCGTCTTACCCTTCTGCGTATAAGTCTTCTTGGAAGCCTTCTTTAACTTGATCTTCTTTGTCTTCTTCTTTGTCTTCGTTGTGGTCTTTACCGTCGGTGCAGCCAGAGGCGTCTCATCTTCTTCTATCACAATATCCCCTGGCATATCAACATATGTGACAAGCTCCGGAACTGTGCTCTTGGAATCTTTCCACGCCCACATACTGCCACTAAAGACAATAGCCGCTGCAAGAACAATGCTGCCAATCTTTGTGGAGCGCTTTTTCAGCAACTCTTTTACTTTCTCCCTACTCATAAATCTCTCCTCCTCCTGAATATCTACCGTCTGATATACCCTTCCAGGAAAAAAAATAACCGCTACAGAATCTCTTAGCGGTTACCACATACACATTTTTCTCACTCCGCATGCTTAAAATGAACCCGCCATGCTTTATGATTCTAATGCGGCAACCGGCTATCATAGTTTATCAGATCTGTGTAATCCAACCAACAAACCTTAGACCCTTGGCTTTGCGTCCTTACCTTTCGATAAGTTTGCCCTTATATCAGATTTCTTATTTCTATTCATCCTCATACTACTGGATATTTTTTACTTTGTCAATACTTTTTTTAAAAAAAACTTTCTTTTTTTTCTTATTCTGTTATACTTGTATCAGGTTCAAAATAACTATACCATATTTAGGAGGAGTCCGCAATATTTATTATGAAACGATCACGTTTGCGCCAGGCGGCGGCCGCACTGTTGTCCCTTTTGATAATCCTGTGCGGCGGCTGCGGAAAGCAGTCGCAGGAGCTGTCAGAAAAGCCCGATTACAAGCCTGGCATAACCACTGTGCTGACACCGGAATTCGGCAAAGCCGACACCGTCGAGGTGGATCCGCTCACACTTGATTTCTCATATACCGACCAGGGCTATTTTATGGGACGCCTTTCCGGTTCCGAACACAAGGTCAATATCCAGGTGATAGGTCCGGATCAGGTGGAATACAAATATTTCCTGGAAGAGGCAGATACTGACACTGCGTTTCCGTTTACCGCCGGAAGCGGTCCCTACACGGTTCTTGCATTTGAAAATATCGGCGGGGACCGGTACGCATCGCTGCTCAGCTATTCGGTCAGCGTAGAGCTCGCAAACGACTTTCTTCCTTTTTTATATCCCAACCAGTACGTCGACTTCACGCAGGACAGCGAGGCTGTCCGTCTGGCGGCCGAGCTCTCTGCAGACTGTGAAGAGGATCTCGACGCTTTGACGGCAATCTACAGCTACATCACAGAACATATTTCGTACGATGACGAGAAAGCCGCTACGGTCGAGACGGGCTATCTTCCGGATATCGACGAGACGCTGGATTCCGGAAAAGGGATCTGCTTCGACTACGCGGCACTGACCGCCTCCATGCTTCGCTCTCTGTCGATTCCCGCACGGCTCAATATCGGCTACAGCGGCGATATCCGCCATGCCTGGGTCGACGTGTACATCGAATCGGTCGGATGGGTGCGCAAGGCCGTCCAGTTCAATGGAAACGAGTGGGAAATGATGGATCCGACCTTCGCCGCGGCGATCGGCGACGACGAGCTGACAAACGACTACATAGGCGACGGCGAAAATTACTCACTGCAGTATATCCGCTGAGCAAAACATAAATAAAAAGATTCTGCCCTGACAGGGCGAAAGGAACAGGTATATCATTATGAAAAAAAAGCTGACAGACAGTGAACTCTCCGCGTTTGCGGAACAGCTCGCCATGATCCTGCACTCTGGCATCTCCACGCTGGAGGGCGTCATGATTCTGCGTGACGATACGCCGCCGGGACCGGGGCGGGATATCCTGGACACTGTGTACCAGTCCCTGGAGGAAACCGGCGACCTGGGGGAGGCGCTCAGCAAATCTGAGGTTTTTCCGGAATATTTTATCCGCATGACGCAGATTGCGGAGCGAAGCGGCACGCTCGAGGATGTCATGTCCTCTCTGTTCGAATACTACAGCCGTCAATCCATGCTGATGCGCAGCATCCGCGACGCGCTCACCTATCCGCTCATCCTGCTGACCATGCTGTTTGCGGTGTTGATTGTGCTGATGACGCAGGTGATGCCTGTGTTCCGCGAGGTGTTCGACCAGCTCGGCATCGAGATGACCGGCATCTCCGCCGCAGTGTTCCAGATCTCCGGTGTTGTACAGCGTATATCGGCGATCATTCTCGTCGCAGTCGTGATCCTGGTGATCGGCATCCTGGTTATTCTGCGCACAGGGAAGGGGACTCCGGCTCTCCTATCGGCTGTGACTCATCTTCCGCTCGGCCGCAAGGTCGCCCGTCTGCTGGCAACCTCCCGCTTCTGCAAAGCGCTTGCGCTTTCCCTGCACAGCGGCCTGGACATGGGCGAGAGCTTTGAGCTTGCCAATTCCCTGACAAATTACGACGAATTCGAAAAAGACGTCAAACATGCCAGTGACCTCATGGATCAGGGCAACGATCTCTCTGCCTCCCTGCGTGATTCCGGGATCATCACCGGGCTGAACGCGCGCATGGTCACAATCGGCTTCCGAACCGGAACAGCCGAGGTGGCGCTTGACCAAATCTCTGATAACTGCCAGGAGGAAGCGGATACGCATATCCAGTCCGCAGTCAATATGCTTGAGCCTACGCTGACCGCCGTGCTCTCAATCCTCACCGGACTGATCCTCGTATCCGTCATGCTGCCGTTGCTCGGCGTCATGGCAAATATTGGATAATTAATAATTAATTTTCACACAAAGACTTTGCCGCCGCAGCTGGCGGAGAAATGAAACAAATGGAGGCATCCATGAACCGTTTTTCGCAAAAAAGGACTTCTTCCTATCTGCTGCGCCGTGTGATCACACCGATCGCCGGAATATGCCTTGCCATAGCAATCCTGCTGTGGGGAGTCTCATCCGTGCGACAGTCCGCAGACAACAGCCAGATTGACAGTCTGCGGCAGGCCATCCTCCGCAGCGCCGTTCACTGCTACGCAATGAAAGGACGATATCCGGAAAGCCTGGATTACATAAAAGATCACTATGGGATCCGCTGGGACACCGGCAAGTATCTTGTCGACTATGAGATCATGGGGGCAAATCTGATGCCGGACGTCACGATCTTCCCTATTGAGAACAAGGAGGCGCCGTATGCAGACTAGACAGAAAGGTCATTCAATCGATACGGTCTTTTCGTTCCTGCTGCTCCTGATTTTCTGCCTGTTCACACTGATGCTCGCAGGCATGGGCTCCACGGTCTACCGGAACGGGACAGCTTATCTGAACGAAAACTATACCTCGCGCACTGCCGCCGCGTATATTTCGGAGAAGGTACGCCAGCACGACGAGGCAGGCGCCGTTTTCATGGCCTCAATAAAGGAATCATCCGGATCAGACGAAGCTTCTGCTCCATCCGTCGAGCTTCCTGCCCTCGCGTTCCTGGATACGGTCGAAGGAACAAATTTTGTCACCTACGTCTATTTTTACGACAATGCACTTTGTGAGCTGATGGTTCAGGCAGACCGAACGCCGGACGCCGGAATGGGAACCCGCATCGTGGAGCTGTCTTCGCTTGCCATAGAGCCGGTTGCCGGAACAGACCTTCTGTCCGTCACTGCCGCCGGAGAAAAGGGCAATGCGCTCTCCGTTCTGGTTCACGTTTCCTGCGGACTGGAATCATAGCTCTGTAATATTTTTTGGAGGATCCTTATGAAAAGAAACGACAGGGCAGGCTCACACCTGTTCTTCATTGAATTTATCATCGTGCTGTTTTTCTTCCTGATCGTGAGCACCGTCTGTCTGCGTCTGTTTGCGCGCGCGCATGGAATCACGCAGCGCGCGGATGCGCTCTCGCACGCACAGGCTGCGGCAGCCTCCGTCGCGGCGGTTATGGAGGACCTTCTGTCGAATTCCGAAACCAAAGCAGCAAAATTGACAGACAGCAAAAGCGACTCGACGGTTTCTGACAGCTCTGCCTCCGGCTCATTTGATGCAGAAAATTTCCTGCAGACTGCCGCAGAGTATCTCCCGGGCGCAGCTTTAACAATCCTGCCGGAGGACGCAGACAGCCAGGAATGCCTCGCTATCTTCTATAACGAAGCGTTTGAGTCCTGCGCAGCCGACGACGCCCGCTTCCTGCTGACTGCAAAGATCACGCAGGACGGTCAGGAATCAATCCTCAGCATCTCCGTCACAGACTATGACCACGACCCGGTCTACGAGCTATCGGTCGCCCTCCATCGCCCTGCGACGCGAAAGGAGGCGCTGCAATGAGGAAAACTTCCGGCGTCTCCCTGATGCTTTTGATCTTCCTTTCGCTCTGCCTGATCATCTTCTCGCTGCTGTCCCTGTCCGGAGCCGTCGCGGATGAAACTCTGAGCAGCCAGGCGGCGGATCGTACAACCGAATACTACGCTGCCGTGACCTCTGCAAACAATCTCCTCGCACAGATTGACCTGCAGCTTGCGGCATACCTCAAAGAAGCCGAAGCGGCGAACGAAGCGGATGCTTCCAAAGCCTCCAGCTCCGATCCGGAAACCGCCGGGACGACCAGCCCTGGAAATAAAAATGCCGCGAATCACGCTGAGAACTCCGGCACAAAACAAAAAGAAACCGCATACCTTCAGCTTTGCAGCCAGATCGGGAAAGATATCCCAAACGTCTCCTGGGAAGACGATTTACTTGCTTTTTCTGTCAATGTAAATGAAGATCAAATCCTGCAGATTAAACTTACGATAAGCTATCCAACTTCAGATGACGATACTCTGTACTGCATTCATACCTGGAAGATCGTCAATACCAGCGACTGGAATGCCGACACCAGCATGAATCTGTTTCGCAGTGAAGATTTATCCTGACAAAACAGATTCTGTCGCCGAAATTTTTATAGGCTAGCCTAATCCACCTGTGACCGCTATAATAAAAGAGATCGGGGAAATGTCAAACAGAAATTTCTGATTTTTATACGCTGCCAGAATACGGCGTGCAAGATAAAAAGGAGTCCTGATTTATGAATGAATTAATGAATGCGACAGCAATCCTGACATCAGCCACACAGGCGAAAGCCTCCGACATTTTCATCGTGGCCGGCCTCGCCCTGAGCTATAAAGTAAATGGGGAGATTCGCTCGGAAGGCGAACGTCTGATGCCAGCTGACACGGAAATGTTGATCAAGGATATCTATCACCTCGCAAATGACCGTTCCATGGAAAAATTTCTCGAATATGGCGACGACGATTTTTCCTTCGCCATCCCCGGCCTGTCACGTTTCCGTGTCAGCACATACAAACAGCGCGGTTCTCTCGCCGCGGTGATCCGTGTCATCGTCTTCGAGCTGCCCCGCCCGGAGGAGCTCGGCATTCCGCCGATCGTGCTCAGCCTTACCGATATCACAAAGGGGCTTGTCCTTGTAACCGGACCTGCCGGCAGCGGCAAATCCACGACGCTCGCCTGTCTCGTGGACCGCATCAACGCTTCCCGCGAGGACCACATCATCACGTTGGAGGATCCGCTGGAATTCCTTCACCGCCATAAAAAGAGCATCGTCAGCCAGCGCGAGATCTCCACAGACACCGAGAATTACCTGACCGCTCTGCGCGCGGCGCTGCGGCAGAGTCCGGACGTCATACTGCTCGGCGAGATGCGCGACCACGAGACGATCCAGACAGCCATGACGGCCGCGGAGACCGGACATCTCGTGCTCTCCAGCCTGCATACGATCGGCGCGGCCAACACGATCAGCCGTATCGTCGATGTGTTCGACTCTTCGCAGCAGCACCAGATCGCTGTGCAGCTCTCGATGGTTCTGCGCGCGGTTGTATCACAGCAGCTCGTCCCGGCTGTCGGCGGCGGCATGATTCCGGCGTTTGAGATCATGATCATGACCCCGGCCATCAGCAATATGATCCGCGACAACAAGATGCACCAGATCGAGGGTATCATCTACACCTCCGCGAAAGAAGACATGATCTCGATGGACAACAGTCTGCTGGAGCTGTTTAAAAAAGGCCGCATCACACGTGACACGGCACTGCAGTATTGTACAAACGTCGAGATGATGCGGAAGAAAATCTGACCGTAAACAGACATTCTCCCGAGGCACATTCCCTTATCGCTTTCCGAGGCAATGCCCTCTATCACTTGAACAGGTTCCGAAAGTGTTCCAAAGGAAAGAACCCTATATTCTGGGGTTCTTTTTTATATGCTGCGCATGGGTAAGTGCATAAAATGCGGGTGCTGCGCACGAAAAAAATAAGCGATGAATAAGATACCGTCTGATCATCTTACAAAAAATCAGTCCACAATTTTTTGGTACGAATACCTTTGGCATTAAAGTAATATTTGTATTTACCTATCTTGACCCATTTATTCTTTTGCATCACGCCAGACTTGTTAAAGTAATAGTACTTGCCCTTTATCTTAACCTGTCCCGTCTGCGTGACACCTTTCTTGTTAAAATAATATTTTTTCTTTTTGATGGTCTTGAATTTGTTCTTGACCATCTTACCCTTCGAGTAGTAATACTTCTTGCCACCCTTCTTGAGCCAACCAGTATATTTTTCACCACCCTTATAGTATACGCCTTTCTTTGTACCTGTAAATTTCTTGCCATTCTTATAAAGGCAGGTTTTCCCATCTATTTTACAGGTACCCGAATATTTTTTCTGGTTTTTGACATAAACCTCTTCACCACCGACGATAGCTGGTCCCTGATAATTCTTCGGCAGGTCTTTCAGCTTTTTCACTGTCGGAGTTCCTGAGGATGTCTGTTTCCCGGTTACAGTGACTCGATAAGATACAGTTTGCCCATCAAGACTTGCCGTAAAGGTAGTAGTCCCTGCCTTTAATCCTGTGAGTTTAATTTCATTAACAGTGGGAACTACTGACACAATAGATGGGTCGGCAACTTTATAGGTCGCCTGAGTATTGTCAAGCATAAAGTGCCTGCTATCTGCGGGTGGACACTGGAATATACCTGTTTTGTCACTTTCTCCCACTTTCAGCGTAATTTTGTGGGTTTCATGACCTCCCATGTAAGCTCCATCTTTACCATTACAAAGGTTAAAATTAGATACTAATGTGCTTATAGTTCGTGTTTCTGTTTCCACTGTACTTTTATAGCTGCCTGTATTGGTATTACTATTGCTAAATAAAAACACTGCATATGTATGCCCGTGAGGGTTCGATATATCCTCATATAAGCCAATCCCTATATTTGTATTAAAGGTATCCTCTAAAAAATATGAGTTGTAGAAACGAGAACCCAAATTATTTTTAAATTCTTCATCTGAACTAGATGCCGTATTGAAATCTGCGATAAAAATATCATTTACTGGCTTTGTAAATAATGTGCTATATACACTGGTTCCGTCTGGTCTTATATGGGATGCAGCCATGGTCGGATAAAATGCGAGTTCCGCCGCCATTTGTGTTGCCCATTCCTGCAAATCAGCATCAAGAGTGAATGATGGGGCTCCATATTGTTTCCGATGCTGATTGATGTCTTCAACCATTAGCTTAGCAGCACCATACCATGAACGGCCTACTATTCTAACATTCACAGTCGAAGATGCGTATGCTTCCAGCTTCGGGCAATTTACGGCGAGTCCCAGAATTGCGATACTGAATATTATGCGCAGGAAATTCCGTATTACTTTTTCTTTCTCTGTTTTCATCTATAAAACCTCCTTTAGACAAAAGCATCTTTCGGCTGATAAATTAACAATATGTACCTATGTTTCATTATACTCTTGCTCTGCCCCATCGTCAATGCACCCACCTGTTACACAGCTTTATATCATACCAAACAGGAGATATCACGCTCTGGACTTTGATTTGAAAAAAGAAGTATTCGTCAAGAGGTTTGCCCCGAAAAACAGAATACAAAAACTGCCATACCGCAGCTGTCGTCATCAAGGACGATGCCGCCGCATGGCAGTTTTTCATTTTGTTATTATTTCAACATTCACTGTTACGCCAATCCATCGGCCAGCTGATCCGGTCGTCATATGTCATCTCATCTTCGCAGCTTCGAGCCGCACCAATGCTTTTTTCAGTGCTACCTCAGCGCGGGATGTGTCGATCCTCGGATCATGGGTCTGCAGCCGGCGTTCGGCGCGCTGCTCTGCTTCCCTTGCGCGGTTCTCGTCAATCTCCTCCGGCCACTCGGCAATCTCCGCCATCACGGAAATCCTGTCCGGCAGGATCTCGATAAATCCGGCGTGTACGGCCGCTTCCTTGTTCTCACCTTCGAGGTGGATCGTCATGATGCCGGGCGCAAGGATCATCGTCATCGGAATATGCCTCTTGTAGATACCCACCTGGCCCTCGCTCGTGTTGAGCTCCAGCATGGACGCCTGCCCTTTCCAGAAGATACGGTCCGGTGTGATGATCTCCAGGTCGAAATATTTGTCATCTGCCATAGTGTGTCTTTGTTCCTTTCTTCTCGCTTTACCCGGACAGAACACCCGAAAATCTCAGCTGTCCTTCTGCCCGAATATGATACTACGAAAATCTCAAACATATGCACGTCTCTGCCGCATATTTTATTTCATTCTTGCAACAACCTCGTCGATCGTCCCCGCGTTCAGGAAATAACTCTCCGGAATGTCGTCATGCTTGCCATCGAGAATCTCGCGGAAACCGCGGATCGTCTCAGAGAGCGGCACGTACTTGCCGTCCGTCCCGGTGAACTGCGTCGCCACGAAAAACGGCTGCGACAGGAAGCGCTGCACCTTTCTCGCGCGGCTCACAACCAGCTTGTCCTCCTCGGAAAGCTCGTCCATTCCAAGGATCGCGATGATATCTTGCAGCTCCTTATACTTCTGAAGGATCTCCTGCACGCCGCGCGCTACGCTGTAATGCTCCTCGCCGACGATACGCGGATCAAGGATGCGGGACGTGGAATCGAGCGGGTCGACTGCAGGATAAATACCGAGCTCTACGATGGAGCGCGACAATACGGTCGTCGCGTCCAGATGCGCGAAGGTCGTCGCCGGAGCCGGATCCGTCAAGTCGTCGGCCGGCACGTAGACTGCCTGCACCGAAGTGATGGAACCGTTCTTTGTCGAGGTGATGCGCTCCTGCAGCGCGCCCATCTCCGTCTGCAGCGTCGGCTGATAACCCACGGCCGACGGCATACGGCCAAGCAGTGCGGACACCTCGGAGCCTGCCTGCGTGAAACGGAAGATATTGTCGATGAACAGCAGAACGTCCTTTCCGCCCTCATCGCGGAAATTCTCTGCCATCGTAAGCCCGGTCAGGCCGACGCGCATTCTCGCTCCGGGCGGCTCGTTCATCTGTCCGAACACCATGGTCGTCTTGTTGATGACGCCGGACTCCTGCATCTCGTGATACAGATCGTTGCCCTCACGCGTGCGCTCGCCCACGCCCGTGAATACGGAATATCCGCCGTGCTCGGTCGCGATGTTTCGGATCAGCTCCTGGATCAGGACCGTCTTGCCCACGCCCGCGCCGCCGAACAGGCCGATCTTTCCGCCCTTCTGATACGGACAAAGCAAATCTACAACCTTAATGCCGGTCTCAAGCACTTCTGCTGAGGTCGATTGTTCCTCAAAGGTCGGCGCCCCGCGATGAATCGGCATATACTTTACGCCCTGCGGCGCCGGCTTGTTGTCGATCGGATCGCCGGTGACGTTAAAGATACGGCCAAGTGTCTGCTCGCCCACCGGAACCGAGATCGGAGAACCGGTCGCCTCCGCGTCCATGCCACGGACCAGCCCGTCCGTCGAACCCATCGCGATACAGCGCACGGTCTCGTCGCCCAGATGCTGCGCAACCTCGACCACCAGCAGCTCGCCCGTCGTACGCGTGATGTGGATCGCCTCATAGATGGCCGGCAGCTCCCCATCCGGGAATTTAATATCTAATACTGCACCAATGATCTGAGTGATTTTTCCTTTCTTTGCCATGTTCACTCTCCTTTTTAACTGATGGCATTCGCCCCTGCGATAATCTCTGTCAGCTCCTGCGTGATCGAGCCCTGGCGCGCGCGGTTGTACTGCAGCGTCAGCTTGTCGATCATCTCTTCCGCATTGCTCGTCGCGGAGTCCATTGCCTGCATACGGGCGCCGTTTTCACTGGCGACCGCCTCGACCAGCGCTCCATAAATGATGCTGGTCATATATTTCGGAATGATGACGTCCAGAGCCTCTTCTTCCTCCGGCTCATAGTTCATCAGCGTATGATCCGCCGCCTTTTCCCGCGCCGCCGCGAGATCCTCCTCGCGAACCTCCACCGGGAGCAGCTTCAGCAGCTGCGGCTCGTGAACCACCGTGTTTTTAAAATAAGTATAAGCGAGATAAATCTCCCCGATCTCGCCCGCCGCGAAAAGCCTCAGGACCTCGTCGCAGATCTCCTTCGCGTCGGGGAACATCGGATTCTCGATCACCTCAGGGTATTCCTTCTCTATCCGGTAATTCCTCTTCTGGAAATATTCCTTTCCCTTGTTGCCGACCGCAAACAGCACAACCTCCTCCGGCTTCAGCCCGGAGCTCGTAACCAGCTTGATCACATTGGAGTTGTAGCCGCCCGCCAGCCCGCGGTTCGAAGTGATCAGAATCACCGCCTTCTTCGCGGACTTGTTCGCTTTCAGATACGGATGGTTGATCGTCCCCGACTTGGCCAGCATGGAAGTCACCGTACTGTACATCTTGTCAAAATACGGTTTCGACCGCTCGGCGCGCGCCTTTGTCTTCTGCAGCTTGACCGTAGACACCAGCTTCATCGCCTTCGTGATCTGCTGGGTGCTCGCGATGCTGTTGCGCCGCCGCTTGATATCTCTCATCGAGGCCATACTTCGTCCTCCTTATTTAAAACTCGCCTTGAACTCTCCGATCGCTTTCTTCAGCGCCGCGTCCGTCTCCCCGGAAATCTCCTTCTCGCTCGCGATCTTCTCCGGAATCTCCGGATACTTCGTGTTCAGGAACTCAAAAAATTCCTTCTCAAAACGCAGAATGTCCTCCACCGCGATGTCCAGCAAGTAACGGTTCGTCGCCGCGTAGATAATGATGACCTGATACTGCACCGGCATCGGCTCGTACTGCGGCTGCTTGAGTACCTCGCGAATCCGCTCGCCCTGCGCCAGACGCTGCTTCGTGTCGTCATCCAGCTCGGAACCGAACTGCGAGAACGCCGCCAGCTCGCGGTACTGCGCCAGCTCAACACGGATCGGGGCCGCGATCTTCTTCATGGCCTTGATCTGCGCCGCGCCGCCGACACGGGACACGGAGATACCCGCGTTGATGGCCGGACGGAAGCCGGAATTGAACATCTCGGACTCCAGATAGATCTGTCCGTCCGTAATAGAGATCACGTTCGTCGGAATGTATGCGGACACATCGCCCGCCTGCGTCTCGATGATCGGAAGCGCCGTCAGGGAACCGCCGCCCAGCTCATCGGAAAGCTTCGCCGCGCGCTCCAGCAGTCTGGAATGCAGGTAGAAGACATCGCCCGGGTAAGCCTCACGTCCCGGCGGACGCTTCAGGAGCAGGGACAGGGTACGGTAAGCCGCCGCGTGCTTCGACAGATCATCGTAAATGATCAGCACATCCTGGCCGCTCTCCATCCATTCCTCGCCCATCGCGCAGCCTGAATACGGGGCAATGTACTGCAGCGGAGCCAGCTCGCTCGCCGTCGCCGCCACGACCGTCGTGTAGTCCATCGCGCCATACTCCTCCAGCGTGTTCACAATAGAAGCGACTGTGGAAGCCTTCTGGCCGATCGCCACATAGATACATTTTACATTCTGACCCTTCTGGTTGATGATCGTATCGATCGCGATCGCCGTCTTACCGGTCTGGCGGTCGCCGATGATAAGCTCACGCTGACCGCGTCCGATCGGCACCATCGAGTCGATGGCCTTGATGCCGGTCTGAAGCGGCGTATCCACGGACTTTCTCGCGATCACGCCGTGCGCTACGCGCTCGATCTTGCGGTATTTCTCAGAGTGGATCGGCCCCTTGCCGTCGATCGGCTGTCCGAGCGCGTTCACGACACGCCCAAGCATCCCGTCCCCGACCGGAACCTCCACAACCCTGCCCGTTGTCTTTACGGTATCGCCCTCGCTGATGTCATTGCTGCCGCCAAGGAGCACCGCGCCGACATTATCCTCCTCCAGATTCAGAACCATGCCGTACACTTCTCCCGGAAATTCCAGGAGCTCGCCCTGCATGGCCGTCTCAAGGCCATAGATGCGGGCAATTCCGTCTGCGACCTGAATAACGGTGCCTGTGTCGGACACCGCGATCTCGGAGGAGTATCTCTGAATCTGCTCCTTGATCACAGAACTAATTTCCTCTGGTCTTAAATTCATGAGGTCTGCACACCTTCTTTCTCGCTTTCTGATAAGATTGCAACCATGCCGTTTCTTCCTGGTTACACTGCAAAGATGCATACGAATTGCTTCGCAATGACATTTTGCACTTTCGGATCCTATTGTTGTTGGATTCAAAAGAAATTTTGATCCCTATGATACACGGATGTCTGCGTTAAACAATTGAGATCTTCATCAGACCCGAGGTCAGCTTGTCCAGCCTGCTGCGGATCGTGCTGTCCACGATGCGGTCGCCAATGCGGACTGTCATACCGCCGATCAGATCCGTATTTACTTTATAACTGATCTCCATCGTCTCATAAGCGGTCGTATCCAGAAGCTTCCGCTCGATCTTCTGCTTCTGTTCCTCCCGCAGCGGCACCGCCGAGATCACTTCGGCGACCCCAATCTTCTTGTATTCCTTCACCCTTGCAATAAAATACGCAAAAATATCCTGCAGCTCGCTGTATCTTCCCTTTCTCACCACAATTGTCATAAAACCTGTGAGGGCGTCGGATATTCTTCCCTTGAATACCTCCTCGACCGCCTGAACCTTTTTTTCCTTCGGAATCTCCGGGTGCATCAGAATCTTCTCAAAATCTTTATTCTCCTTCAGCGCCGTCCGGATGACCTCGATCTCCTCCGCGAGGCTGTCGATCTGGTTTTCTTCCACGGCAAGCTCAAACAATGCGTCCCCATAGGTTCCTGCCGCTAGCTTTGCCATGTCTGTTCACCTATCTCCTTCAATGTATCATCCACCAACGAATCCTGGATATCCGTATCGATCTTCTCGCTGACCACCTTTCCGGCAATCATCGATGCAACCGTAATAATCTCTTTCTTGATATCGTCCTGCGCCTTCTTCATCTCCAGCTCAGCCTGCTTGTCCGCCCGCGCGATGATCGCCGCGGCTTCCATCTTCGCATTCTCGATGATCTTCGCCTCGCTCTCAAGCGCCTTCTTGCGCGCGGCGCTTAAGATCTCATTCTCTTCCATATGGATGTTGCGAAGCTTGTCCTCATACTCGAGACGGAGCGCTTCCGCGTCAGCCTTCGCCTTCTCCGCCGAATCGATATTGTCCTTCACCCGCTGCGCACGCTTCTTCAGGAAGTCGCGGGCCGGATTGAACAACAGATACGACAGGAATGTGAACATCACAAACACAGACAGAGCCAGCAGAACCGCATCATGAAGAAGCTGCGGATCAAGATTAAACAGTCGTTCCAAGATTTCGCCTCCTTTCGCGTTTAATTTCTTTCATGTCCCTGCTTCGCGAATTTTATGATAATTTTCCGATCAGCGGATTCGCAAACAAAAGAATAAACGCGATCGCGAGGCCATAAAGACCGGTCGTCTCTGCAACGGCCTGTCCGAGAAGCATCGTCGACGTGATGTCGCCCTTCGCTCCCGGATTGCGTCCCACCGCGGACGCGCCGTGGCCCGCCGCGATACCCTGGCCTACGCCCGGGCCGATACCTGCGATCAGTGCAAGACCAGCGCCGATTGCCGAACAAGCTAATACCAATCCTTCGTTTGTAATACCTTCCATGATAATACCTCCTGTAAATTTATGTTTTCTGTGTTTTCTTGCTTTTCATTTCACTGCTGTCAAAAGCTTCCGGCCCAAACGGCCAACTGATATCCGAAAATGCTCCGGTCGTTTTTCCGGCAGTCAGCTCTCCGCTCCCGGGAGCTTATCTGTCACAAATACCATCGTCAGCATACAGAACACATACGTCTGTATCGCGCCTGAGAACAGGTCAAAATAAATGTGCAGAAATCCGGTCCAGCCGATTGCAAACGACAGAAGCGAATAGATCAGCGACATCATGACCGTGCCGGACAGAATGTTTCCGAACAGACGCAGCGACAGGGAAAACGGCACCGCGATCTCACCGATCAGATTGATCGGAAAGAGAAACGGCAGCGGCTGGAACAATCCGGTAAACGCACCAAATTTGTTGTACTTGATGTTGTTGTACTGGATGATCCCAAACGTGATCAGTCCGAGCGGGAGTGTCACACCGTAGTCCGCCGTAGGCGGCCGCAGTCCGAACAGACCTGAAATGTTGCTGATAAAAATGAAAATAAAGATGGATCCGATGTAATTCCGGAACTTCTTCGCATGCACGCCCATGCTGCTCTCCACCATGTTGTCAAGCATCTCGACGACGATCTCCACAACATTCTGAAAACCGGACGGATACTTCTGCGCATGGCTGATCGTAATCCTCGCCGCGATCGCGAACGCGAGAATCAGCAGCATAACGATCAATATGGCGACGTGCGTCGTCGTGATCCAGAACGTCTGTCCAAACAGCTTGTAGCTGAAGACGCCGTGAATCATAAAATCCACATCTGACCCAGAAGCTGCCAGCAAATTCGCAGTCTCCACGTTTCCTCCTCCTTTCTCACATACTCTTGCTATAACTAATCAGTAACCGCGGCGCGAAACGCACAGAAATCGCTCCGCCGATTCTGAATAATTACCAAAATGATTCACAAAATCCGACTCCGACAGAAGCTATTTTCCAGGCTTTCCCAGAAATTTATGCACAAGCGGCTGAAGGAACGCCCCGAATTTCAGACAAAGCACTCCGACAAAATACGCCATCACATACCCAAGCTTCAAATAATGCACCGCGGCCGCGGCGAGAAGGATGATCCCCGTGCGCAGAAGGTACGCCTTACGCATATACCCCTCTGCATCCTTCGGCTGCATATCCAGCGCCCGGTCGATCGACCGGTACATATGCGCCGCCAGCGCGATCGCCACGGCAATTCCGATCCACAGACCTGTGGCAAACAAAAACCGCAGTCCGGAAAACTGAGGATAAACGCCGGTGACGATCAGGTCGACGATCTCGATCAAAACGCCAGACACCAGAATACCGCAGATCAGCTCCAGAAGCGTTTCATTGATCTTCTTTTTCATTTTTCTGCCTTTCCTTCGACGACGGCGGCTGAATCTGTTTCAAAAGGATCCAGGTATTCCTCGCCCCGGCCAGTATCCCGAGGATCAAAAGCACCGCTGTGACCGACCAGCCGTACCGCTCGTCCAGCCAGCTCCCGACAAACGCACAGAGTACGACAGGCGCAAGCATACTGACGCCGAGCTGCGTCACCATCGCCAGAGAACGCACGATCTCATTCTTTTTTTTCATATTTTTATATCCTGCTCTTTCACCCTGATGGACATGAGCTTCCGGACAATACAGGCATATACAAAATTATTCGGACTCGCTATCCTTTATATTAATGTATTTTGCCATATATGTCCAGAATTTATTGATTATTATTATTTTAACAATCTTTACAGAATTGTTCTTTACAAATTTGGCAGCATATACAAAATCACAAGTTTGCAACTTTTGTTAAAATTATATACTTTTATTGGGAATTCGTCTCTCCTTTTCCTATCTGAAACTCTCTCAGAATCTCCATCACGGTCAGCAATGTGACCGGGCCGAGCACGACGCCGGCCGGCCCGTAAAGGTACAGCCCCGCATAGACCACCACGATCATGACAAACGGATAGATTCCGAGCTTCTGCCCGATCAGCCTTGGTTCGAGAAACTCACGGACGACATAAGTCAACAGAAATAAGCCCAGATAACCGACCGCTGACGAGAATTTTTTCTGAAAAAGCAAAAATATAGCCAGCGGGATAAGAACCGTTCCCGTTCCTATAAAGGGCAGCGCATCCATCAGTCCGATCACAATGCCGAGTACCAGGAAATACGGATTTCCCATCACCCACAAGCCGGCCGTGCACAGCACGATGATCACAGCGATGATCATGAACTGCGCCTTCATATACATCCCGCCCTGCTTCCACATCCGGGTCGTAACGTTGTGGATATGCCGGTAGATCGTATATTCCTGCAGCTTTTCAATCATCTCGTCATAGTCCTTCATCAACAGGATCACCGCGACAAAAAGCATGAGCAGAAAGAGCCCGACATCCATCAGCTTTTTCAGATAGCGGACAGAATAATTCACAACGCCCGGTACAATATAGACACGGATCTGTTCCGTCGCGTGCTCCAGGCTGGAATAGACGAAATCGCGGAGCTCGTCCACCTGTATTCCAAAGCTTCTTTCTGCCATATGGCAGCAGCCGTCCACCCATCCGCAGAAGCAGCTGTAATAATAGTCAAAATTTATGGCGATTTTCCGGATCTGTCCCATCAGCAGACAATAAAAATAATAAAACAAAAACGTAATGCCAGCAAGCAGGATAACCAGCAGGACAGACACGATCACTTCCTTTTTCCACGGGAGCTTTTTCCGTATCGCCTCCGTCACAGGATTCAGCAAGTGCACCAGCATATAGGCGACTAAAAAAGGAACCACATATGGCAGCAGATAACGATACACAAAATAGACTGCCACGGTGATTCCTGTCACGGTAAGTATTTTCTTTCCTTCCTCCATACACGCACCTTCCAACTTTTTCTCTTATGCCACTGTTTCACATAGATTCTTTTGTGCTTAGTATGAGGAAAACAATCTTTCTTATGCGCAGTTTCTTTCCGATACAATTACCCTGTCCGTATATTCGATTCATAAACTGATCCGAAATCAAAGAAAAAGTGAAAAAATATCTGTCTCTGGTCTTGTCCTGAATTCCATTTTTTTCTTAGTGACCGGATGCACAAATGTAAGTGAAACCGCGCAGAGGGCAAGCGATATCTTCCCACTCTCCTGCCCGGACGTCCGTTTCCTGTCCGTCTCTGTCAGAAATTCCCGCCAGCTTTTGTTGTATTTCTGATCTCCGTACAGCGGCAGACCGGCGTGCGCCATCTGCACCCGGATCTGGTGATGACGCCCTGTCTTCAGTTCAATCTCCGCAAGGAGATATCTTCTTTCCGGACAAAGGCCAGAGCTTTCCTCTCCGGGCAGAGGAAAGGCCGCCGAATTCTGAGTCAGATTCTTTTTGCCCTTTATCTGAAAAACCAGCTCGGCACGCTTCGCATCGCGTCTTCCCTGCTCTGTTACGGAAGAAAGATTCGTCCTGCCGCCTTTCACGAGATAATCCACAAGACAGTAAGCCTTCTCTTCCTCCAGCTCATGCCTGCACGGATTTTGCCCGGACAGCCTGCCGCCGGATAAGGCTGCCGCCTGCTTTTCTTTACAGACGCTTTTGTCAGCTACACAGCACACTGCCTGATAGATCTTTTTCATGCTTCCGCCGGAAATCTGCCTGGAAAGCTCCGCAGCCGCCCGCTTCGTCTTCGCAAACACAAGAACGCCCTCCACCGGCTGGTCAAGCCGATGAACGACATAAACCGACGGCGTTTCCTTTCGAACCGCCTGGCTCCCGGATCTTTCCGTGGAGGCTTCTTTCCCCTTTTTCTGTATGTCGGCAAAACGATTATTCAGAATGCTGACCATATCCTTTTGTCCAACCTTCGCGCTCTGCACCGGAAGCCCCGCTGGTTTATGGCAAACGATCAATTCTGCATCCTCGTACAAAATTAACAGCGCTTCATTCATGATCGTGATATCCCCATAATCCTTACATTTTGAACCGGTAACCGACGCCCCAGATCGTCTCGATGTACTGCGGCTTGGAGGACTGCTTTTCGATCTTTTCCCGTATTTTCTTGATGTGCACCGTGACCGTCGCAATGTCGCCGATCGACTCCATATCCCAGATTTCCTTGAAAAGCTCTTCTTTCGTGAACACATGGTTCGGATTCTGCGCCAAAAAGGTCAGAAGATCAAACTCCTTGGTCGTGAAATTTTTCTCCTCCCCGTCAATCCAGACGCGCCGGGCTGTCTTGTCAATCTTAATGCCGCGCACTTCCACGATATCGTTTTCCTGGACATTGCTGTTCACCAGGCGTTCGTATCGCGCGAGATGCGCTTTCACACGCGCGACCAGCTCGCTGGGAGAAAACGGCTTCGTCATATAATCGTCCGCGCCAAGGCCAAGCCCCCGGATCTTGTCGATATCATCTTTCTTGGCCGAAACCATGATGATCGGCACATTCTTCCTCCCTCGGATCTGGCGGCAGATTTCAAACCCATCCAGCCCCGGAAGCATCAGATCCAGAATAATCAGGTCGAACTCTTCCTCCAGAGACCGAATGAGGCCTCTGTCCCCGGTATTTTCGATCTGCACCTCAAAGCCCGACAGCTCCAGGTAATCCTTCTCCAGATCCGCAATCGCCACCTCATCTTCAATGATCAAAATCTTACTCATAGGCCAGATCCTCCTGTTATTTTGTACCGCTCTTATTGATCCGAAAAAATATACTTCCGGACTACAAAATGCATGACCGTCCCTTCGCCAACCTTGCTGGTCGCCCAGATTCTGCCGCCGTGATCCTCAACGATTTTCTTTACGATGGACAGTCCGATGCCGCTGCCTCCCTGTGCCGAATTGCGCGACTGATCCGTCCGGTAAAAGCGGTCGAAGATCGAGACCAGTTCCTGATTCGGGATACCCTTTCCATTGTCTTCCAGCTCAACCTGAACAAAGTCCCCGACATCCATCACGCGCAGCTGCACATATTTTTTGGCTTTATCCATATATTTGACCGAATTTCCGATGATATTGTTGATCACACGCTTGAGCTGCTCCGCGTCCGCGATGATCAATGTACCTGGCTCCACCGTGTTAATATAAGAAAACACGATACTTCGCTCACGCATCTCCAGGCCGACCTCCTCGGCACAGTCGTCAAAATACTCCGCAACGTCGATCCGGTTGAAATTATAAGGGATCTTGTTCGTGTCAATCTTGGAATAAAAGGTTAATTCATTGATCAGGCGATCCATATCGTTCGCCTTGATGTAGATCGTGCGGATGTAGCGATCCATTTTTTCCGGCGTGTCCGCAACTCCGTCCATAATTCCCTCGACATATCCCTTGACCGCCGTGATCGGAGTCTTCAGATCGTGGGAAATATTGCTGATCAGCTCCTTGCTCTGACGGTCGAACGCCTTCTTCTCCTCATCCAGGTCCTTCAGCCGCTGCCGCATCTCATCGAAATCCCGGCAGAGCTCGCTGATTTCGTCTTTGCCCTTCACATCCAGCTCAAAGTCAAAATCTTCTTCCTTGATACGGTGCGTCGCCTCGCTGAGCTTCTGCAGCGGCGTATGCACACCCGTATAGATCCAGATGATCATGAGAAACGCCGCAAAAATCAGAATCACAACGATCGAGATCAGCAAGTCAAGCACCAGCCTTCCATTCTGCGCGATAATCTCGCTCACGGAAGAAACGATGAAAATACTTAACTCCGAAACCTCTCCTTTCTGCTCCGCGCCCGCTTCTTCAGCTTCACCCGAACGCTGTAACTGCTCCGCCTGCTTTTTTAAGGCATTCTTAGCTTCATCCGGCGATATCTCAACATCAAGCTGTTTCACAAACACACGGATATCCCGTCCAATATAGGAACCTCCGTCCGAAGTACTGCTGAAGCTGCGGAACTTCGGCAGCGCCTTCAAAAGCTTATCGACGTCTTCGCCGGAACCATTATAAAAAAGCTCGTTGTCTTTCCTCACAAGCAGATAAGAATGTTTTTTCAAAAGCTTCTCATTGATCTGCTCCAGATAGGATTCCCGCAAAAACTGCTGCGGATCATCTTCCGACTGCTTTGACATTTCCTCAAAAATTCCCTGCGTCGTCTGTCCGATCAGGCGCATGGAATCAGAAATATTTTCTACAGAAACGGAAACACCGTAATTCTGCTCGATCGTATGCCTCTGAAACCTCGTAAAGCCCCAGAACACAATGCTGAACAAAAGAAACGGCACCAGAATGATCACCAGAAACGCGATGATCAGTCTTGTCTTTAATTTCATAAAATCACCTTAAACGATCCTGTAAAAAACCTTAAAACTGCTTTTTCTGTCAAGCATTCTCCAAATATTTTTTCAGATTTTCAACCTTGTCCAGCTTCTCCCAGGGCAGCTCCAGGTCGTCTCTTCCAAAGTGTCCATAAGCGGCTGTCTGTTTGTAGATTGGACGGCGCAGATCCAGCATCCGGATAATCCCTGCCGGGCGCAGGTCGAAGTTTTCACGCACGATCTGCGTGATTTTCTCATCAGAAAGGCTTCCCGTTCCGAACGTGTCCACCATGATCGAAGTCGGCCTTGCGACGCCGATCGCATAGGACAGCTGGATCTCACACTTCGAGGCAAGCCCTGCCGCCACGAGATTCTTCGCCACATAGCGTGCCGCGTACGCCGCGGAGCGATCTACCTTCGTGCAGTCCTTGCCGGAGAACGCGCCGCCGCCGTGTCTTGCATAACCGCCGTATGTATCCACGATAATCTTTCGCCCGGTCAGTCCGCTATCGCCATGCGGACCGCCAATTACAAATCGTCCCGTCGGGTTGACAAAAAACTTTGTCTCACCGTCGACCATATCTTTTGGCAGCACCACGTCAAAGACATATTTTTTAATGTCCGCATGAATCTGCTCCTGCGACGCCTCCGGATCATGCTGCGTGGAAAGCACCACGGCGTCCAGCCTTGCAGGCTTTCCATTCTCATCATACTCTACCGTCACCTGCGTTTTTCCATCCGGGCGCAGATACGGAAGCGTACCGTCCTTTCGAACCTTTGTAAGCTGACGCGCCAGTTTGTGCGCCAGGGAAATCGGATACGGCATATACTCTGGCGTCTCATCCGTCGCATAGCCGAACATCATGCCTTGGTCGCCCGCGCCGATTGCTTCGATCTCGTCGTCCGTCATCGTATTTTCTTTTGCTTCAAGCGCTTTGTCCACGCCCATCGCGATATCCGCCGACTGCTCGTCAATCGCCGTAATCACGCCGCAGGTGTCCGCGTCAAAACCATATTTTCCACGCGTATAACCGATCTCGCGCACTGTATCGCGCACGATCTTTTGAATGTCGACATAGGCGTTCGTCGTGATCTCGCCCATCACAAGCACCAGCCCGGTCGTCGTGGCCGTCTCGCAGGCCACACGGCTCATTGGATCCTGCTCGAGCAAGGCGTCAAGGATCGCGTCAGAGATCTGGTCGCACATTTTATCCGGATGTCCTTCCGTCACGGATTCTGAAGTAAACAGTAACTTGTCCATTTGTACCTCCCTTTCCATAATTGGCTGCTTTTCTGTTTTCAGGTCTACGCAAAAAATCCGCCAAATTCATAGTATAAAACATTCAGCAGAAACGCTCCACGATGTATCGGTTCGCCTCCAGCTCCTGACTGTCGTCAAGCGGCGCAAGCTCCGCTTTTCCATATTTTCTCTTTAGCGCGCTGCCGATCAGATAATCGCAGACATGAGGATTTTTCGGAAGCAGCGGCCCATGCAGATATGTTCCAACGATGTTCTTATACAGAACTCCCTCCATTCCATCCGTCCCATTGTTCCCGTAGCCGAATTTCACTTTTCCCAACGGCTGATTGTCTCCAATGTACGTCCTGCCTCCATGATTCTCAAATCCAACAATCGGATAATCAAACAGCTCGTTTTCAATCACAATATTTGAGATCAGGCGCGGACTTCCCTGCTCTGTATACAAATCTACGAGCGACAACCCTTCAATCCTGCCGTTATCCGTGTCATAGTAATGTCCGAGCAGCTGATAACCGCCGCAGACCGCGATCACAACGCCGTTATCCTCTACGTAACCCCTGAAATCCTTCTGAATCGTCTTCAGCCTTTCGCAGACGAGCATCTGTTCCCGATCCGAGCCGCCACCAAGCAGCACAATATCCAGATTCGCAAAATCAATCGGATCTGTGAGCTGAAATTCCCGGACTTCAGCTTCAATCCCGCGCCATTCACAGCGCTTTTTCATACACTGGATATTTCCCCTGTCACCGTACAGGTTCAGCAGATCCGGATAGAGATGTCCTATTGTAATCTTCATAGCCTTTTCTCCGATATTGTCTTATTGGCAGAAATCTTCAGGGTTTTCCACCTTTTTGCAATCCCAGCAGTATGTTCCGCGTCGAGAACAGAGCCGTATAATTCACAAGCACATACAGATTTCCACAGCCGTCCCTGATTCGCGCCTCGATCGCACTCTTCACATCGGCGATCATCTCGGAAGAAATATCCACATACTTCATGCGCAGCCTCATATCCTGGCAGCGTATCCCGCTGACCGTAATCGAGCGGATATCCTCCTGCGCAAAACGGTCGAAATCAACGTCCCACAGCCAGGAAATATCTGTGCCATCCTGCGCGTTGTCATTGATGACAATGATGATATCCTTTGGCTTCTCATCCTCCATGACCGCAGAAATATTCTGGTTGAAGCCGGCCGGATTTTTCGCAAGATTCAGAACAATATGTGTTCCACTGATCACAAACTGCTCCATGCGGCCATTCTGCGGATTGAAGGTTCTCAGAACGTCGGCAAATTTGTCAAGCGGAAGACCGGCAGTCCTGACCGCGCTGTAGGCGGCCAGAATGTTGTAAATATTGTAAAATCCACGGTAATCTGCCTCAATCCTTCGGCCTTCCACCTCGAAGCTCAAACCCTTTGACATATCGATATGGGAAGCGTCAAAGTCAATTTCCGGCCTTGCAAAATCACACTTCGGACAGCGATATTTCCCGATCTGGCTATAGTGATAAAATTCATATTCCAGCCGTGCGCCGCAATTCTTGCAGAAACGCCCTTCCCGGATCTCATGTCCGCCCTGCTCCTTGAAGACCTGCTCTGAAATTCCGTACGTCCGGTAAGGATTCCCGCTTTTCATGGCAAGATAAGCCGCAAGCGCATCGTCCCCGTTCACGATCACAGTCATTTCCGGCGCCATCTTCATCGCACGATCCAGGATATCCATCGTGATATCTATTTCACCGTAGCGGTCGAGCTGATCCCGGAACAGATTTGTCAGCACCATATAATCCGGCTTAAAATGAGGAAAAATGCGCAGTGTGGAAGCCTCGTCGATCTCGATGCAGGCGTAGTCCGCGTCCAGCTTTCCATTATTTCCAGCGGCAAGCACAAAGGCAGCCGCCACGCCGGCAAGCATATTCGAGCCGGTATGATTACACACCAGCTTCTTTCCCTCCGACTCAATCGCGGAACAGAGGAGGTTATTTGTAGTTGTCTTTCCATTTGTCCCACAGACCACAAAAATCTTTTCCCGCACCATAGACGACAGATCCGCCAGAATCCGCGGATCGATCTTAAGCGCAATTCTTCCGGCAAGCGTGACGCCCTGCCTGCCGGAAAGTCTGCATACGGTACTGACAATCTTTGCCGTCCAGACGGCGATCAGCCTTCGTACCCTCATATTTTTCATCGCAGCAATTTCGCTTCCTCTGAACTGTTGCTATTCTTCTTTTTGTTCTTCCGCCAAAGCTTCTTCTGAATTCTCCCCGTACGTGAACTCATCCGATTCCTCTGCAAAATCCTCAGCCTGGTTTTCCGCGCCGTCCTCCTCTATCTTCACGGAAGACTCCCGCACCTTTGCAATGCTTGCCACCTTTGCGTCTCCGCTCAGATTCATCAGCTTCACGCCGCTCGTCACACGGCCAAGCACGGAGATTTCCTCGCACGGCATCTGAATAATAATGCCCTCCGTGTTGATGAGCATTACCTCATTGTCGTTGTTGACCGCCTTGACGCCGACGACGTTGCCGGTCTTCTCCACAATCTTGTAGCATTTCACACCCTTGCCGCCGCGATACTGCGCGGTAAACTCATTAACAGAGGTCCGCTTTCCCATGCCGTTCTCCGATACGATCAGCAGATATTCACCCTGCACGTCAAGCTGCATTCCAACAATCTCATCGCCGTCGGAAAGGTTCATACCGATCACACCCATCGAAGAGCGCCCGGTCTTTCTCACATCTGTCTCGTGGAAACGAATACACTGTCCGTATTTTGTCACCAGGAAGATGTCTTTCTTATTATCTGTAAATTTGACCTCAATTAATTCGTCGTCCTCGCGGAGAGTAATGGCAGTAAGCCCAGTTTTTCTCACGTTTGCAAAATCCGTGATCGGCGTTTTTTTCACAAGACCTTTTCTCGTCGCCATAAAGAGAAAATGCCCTTCATCGTAAGCCCGAATCGGAATCAGCGCCGTGATCTTCTCCTCCGGGGCAAGCTGCAACAGATTGACGATCGCCGTGCCGCGCGCGGTTCTTCCGGCCTCCGGAATTTCATAAGCCTTGATCCGATAGACGCGTCCCTTGTTCGTGAAAAACATCAGGTAGTCGTGCGTCGTCGTCATCAAAAGCTCCTCTATGTAATCGTTCTCGATCGTCTGCATACCCTTGATGCCTTTGCCGCCGCGATTCTGGCTCTTAAAATTATCCGGCGTCATGCGCTTGATATAGCCGAGCTTTGTCATCGCGATCACAGCATTTTCATCAGGAATCAGATCCTCCGCTGAAATATCGAACACATCAAACCCGATCTTGGTTCTCCGGTCGTCTCCATATTTCTCTGAGATCACAAGAAGCTCTTTTTTTATCACGCCGAGCAGAAGATTCTCGTCGGCAAGAATCGCCTTATACTCTTTGATTTTTTCCATCAGCTCCCGATACTCACTCTCCAGCTTTTCACGCTCCAGACCGGTCAGCGCGCGCAGACGCATATCCACGATTGCCTGAGCCTGTGCGTCAGAGAGTCCAAACCGGTTCATCAATCCTTCTTTCGCAATCTGCGCCGTCTGGGAACTGCGGACGATTTTGATCACCTCATCGATGTTGTCGAGCGCGATCAATAAACCCTGCAAAATATGGGCGCGTTCCTCCGCTTTATTCAGTTCGTATTTTGTCCTTCTGGTGACGACGTCCTCCTGATGCTTCAGGTAATAGGATAACATCTGCAGAAGATTGAGCACCTTCGGCTGGTTTTTGACCAGCGCCAGCATATTTACGCCAAAGGTATCCTGAAGCTGTGTATGCTTGAAAAGCTGATTCAGGATCACGTTTGCGTTGACGTCTCTTCTCAGCTCGATGTTGATTCGCATTCCCTCGCGGCTCGACTCGTCAGTGATCGCCGTGATTCCGTCGATTCTCTTGTCGCGAACTAGTTCCGCCATTTTTTCGATCAGACGGGCTTTATTCACCATGAACGGAAGCTCCGTCACGATGATTCGGCTCTTTCCGTTCGGCATTGTCTCAATATTTGTGATCGCGCGGACGCGGATCTTGCCCTTACCGGTGCGGTATGCCTCTTCGATTCCTCTCGTTCCCAGAATCTGTGCGCCGGTCGGAAAATCCGGTCCTTTGACGATATTCATGACCTCCTCGATCGTCGTATCGCGCTGCTCTTCCACACGGTTGTCAATGATACGGACAACCGCGGAAATCACCTCCCGGAGATTGTGAGGAGGAATATTCGTCGCCATACCAACCGCGATGCCGGAGGTGCCATTGACAAGCAGATTCGGAAATCTTGAAGGAAGTACCACCGGCTCCCGTTCCGTCTCGTCAAAGTTCGGCTGAAAATCCACGGTATCTTTATTGATATCTGCGAGCATTTCCATCGAAATTCTGCTCAGGCGGGCCTCCGTATAACGCATAGCCGCCGCGCCGTCGCCGTCGACCGAACCGAAATTTCCGTGACCGTCCACAAGCGGATATCTCGTCGACCATTCCTGCGCCATATTGACAAGAGCACCGTAGATCGAACTGTCCCCGTGCGGATGATATTTACCCATCGTATCACCGACAATACGCGCACATTTTCTGTGCGGCTTGTCCGGTCCGTTATTCAGCTCTATCATGGAATAGAGAACTCTTCTCTGCACGGGCTTCAGTCCGTCTCTGACATCCGGAAGCGCACGGGCCGCGATCACGCTCATCGCATAATCGATGTAATTCTCTTCCATCGTTTTTTTCAGGTCAACCTCTTTGATCTGGTCAAAAATGTTGTCTTCCAAAATTGTGTCCTCCTGCTGTTATGTGCCGGCTGTCTCAAAATTATTTCGATTGATTCCCTTTCTGATATAAGTTTTTGAACAAATAATCGCGTACTTTTCAGAAAAATATACTGAAAATCAAAACGAAACAATTTTATTCCAGCCGAATTTACTTTTTATGAGAAAACAAAGTACAAAACAAAAATTATCAAATATCCAAATTCTTGACCTTGCGGGCGTTCTCTTCGATAAATTCGCGTCGTGGTTCAACCTGATCTCCCATAAGAGTTGTGAAAGTCAGATCAATCTCCGAGGACTGGGCCTCGTCCATCGTCACTTTGCGCAGGATACGTTTTTCCGGATCCATCGTCGTTTCCCAGAGCTGTTCCGCGTCCATCTCGCCAAGTCCTTTGTAGCGCTGAATCTTGTTGTTCTGGTCGCGTCCGACCTCCTCCAGAATCTCATTGAGCTGTGCGTCGCTGTAGGCGTACCAGATTTTTTTATTCTTCTCCAGCTTATAGAGCGGCGGCTGTGCCAGATACACATGGCCCTGCCTGATCAGCTCCGGCATAAAACGATAAAGAAACGTGAGCAGAAGCGTTGCAATATGCGCGCCGTCCACATCGGCATCCGTCATAATAATAATTTTATGATAACGCAACTTGCTGATATCGAAATCCTCATGAATCCCGGTGCCAAACGCTGTGATCATCGCCTTAATCTCAGCATTTCCATAAATTCGGTCAAGGCGGGCCTTCTCCACATTCAGAATCTTTCCGCGCAGCGGCAGAATCGCCTGCGTTGCGCGGCTCCTCGCCGTCTTTGCAGAGCCTCCTGCAGAATCTCCCTCCACGATATAAATCTCGCAGTTTGCCGGATCCTTGTCCGAACAGTCCGCCAGCTTGCCAGGCAGAGACATACCATCCAGAGCGGATTTCCTCCTCGTCAGGTCGCGGGCCTTTCTTGCCGCTTCCCGCGCGCGCTGCGACAAGACAGACTTGTCGATGATGATCTTAGCTACCTGCGGATGCTGTTCAAGATAAATCGTAAGCTGATCGGTTACGATATTTTCTACAGCGCCTCTTGCTTCACTGTTTCCGAGCTTCTGTTTTGTCTGTCCTTCAAACTGAGGCTCTTCGATCTTGATACTGATAATCGCGGTCAATCCCTCGCGAATATCGTCGCCCGAAAGATTCTGGTCACTGTCTTTGATCAGCTTGTTTGATCTTGCATAATCGTTAAACGTCTTCGTCAGCGCATTTCGGAAACCGGTCAGATGCGTGCCGCCCTCCGGCGTCGTGATATTGTTGACAAAGCTGTAACAGCCATCGTTGTAGGCGTCATTGTGCTGCATCGCCACTTCCACATAGACGCCGTCCCTCTCTCCTTCACAGTAAATGATATCTTCATAGAGCGCAGTCTTTCCTCTGTTCAGATAAGTAACGAATTCTTTGATGCCGCCCTCATAGTGAAACGTTTTTTCGATCAGCTCTTCTTCCCTCTCGTCCGTCAGAACAATCTTGACGCCTTTGGTAAGAAATGCCATCTCACGTAATCTCTGCTTCAATGTATTGTAATCGAAGACGGTTTCTTCAAAAATCTCATTGTCCGGAAGAAAAGTAACCTTGGTACCGGTTTTCTCCGGATCGCATTCGCCGGTTACCTTCAGCTTATCGACAACCTTTCCCCGTTCATATCTCTGATGATAAATTTTGCCTTCATGATAAATGTCAACCTCCAGCCAAACGGAAAGCGCATTTACGACCGAAGCGCCAACCCCATGCAGACCTCCGGAAACCTTATAGCCTCCGCCGCCGAATTTTCCTCCCGCGTGAAGCACGGTAAATACCACTTCGACAGCCGGAAGACCTGCCTTCTGGTTGATTCCAACCGGAATACCCCGTCCATTATCCGTAACTGTAACGGAATTGTCCTTGTGAATGGTAACAGTAATATAATTACAAAAGCCTGCCAGCGCTTCGTCAATCGAATTATCAACAATTTCATATACAAGATGATGAAGTCCTCTTGCCGAAGTGCTTCCGATATACATTCCAGGTCTCTTTCTCACTGCCTCCAGACCTTCCAGAATCTGGATCTGATCTGCACCGTATTCTGCACTCATTGCAATCCTCCCTGTCTTTTTCCATTTAAACCTGATTTTCTGAAAAAGAGCTTATTAATTTTTTTCTGTAACTTTTCCTTCCACTACCTCGAAAAGCTTATCGATCTTAAAGTGATAATTGACAAAATCATCAATTCCGGTACATGTGATAAACGTCTGTATGTCATGTATACTCTCCAGAAGATATTTCTGCCTGCTGCTGTCCAGCTCCGACAAAACATCGTCAAGCAAAAGCACCGGCGTATCTTTTACGCTCTGTCTGACGATTTCAATCTCCGCAAGCTTCAGGGAAAGCGCCGCTGTTCTTTGTTGTCCCTGGGAACCAAATTTTCGTATATCTATCCCATCAATTAAAAAACAGAGGTCATCCCTGTGCGGACCGTGATTCGTCATTTTTGTTTTAATGTCCTTTTCACGGTTTTCCGCCAGTTTCTTCGAAAATTCTTCTGTTTCGGTCTGATTTTCATATTCCAGAACCAGATGTTCTCTTTTCCCCGAAAGTCTGTTATGTATCTCACAAATGATCTGATTGAGATCCATGATAAAGCTTTTTCTCAGATTAATCAGCACAGTTCCATGAGTGACCAGCTGTTCATCCAGAACATCCAGCATGACATCTGCCTCCGGATAAAAAAAATAATCCTTCAGCAATTTATTTCTCTGGTTCAAAGCCTTATTATAATTTGATAAGTGATATATATAAATCTTATCAAGCTGGCAGAGCTCCATATCAATGAATCTTCTCCGCTCAGAAGGTCCGTTCTTAATGATATTGAGATCCTCCGGGGAGAAGAAAACAAAATTGCCAAGACCGATCAGCTCACTGGCTTTTCTGACTGGCATTTTGTTGATTGCGATCCCTTTTGCCCTGCTTTTTTTCAAATGCATATCAATCCTGTAGGAGAGATTTTTTTTCTGTATTTCCATACAGATATGAGATTCTTCCTCCCCAAAATGGATGATTTCCGTGTCTTTACTCCCCTTATGGGAACGAGTTGTTCCACAAAGATAGATTGCTTCAAGAATATTCGTTTTCCCCTGTGCGTTATTCCCATAAAAAAGATTCGTTCCCTTGTCGAATCTCAATTCCAGATTGTCGTAATTTCGAAAATGATTCAGTTTGATTGATTCGACGACCATTTATCCACCATCTTCTATCTTACTTAACAATTTTAATGAGGACGTCGCCACAGCTTACTTCATCTTTGTCATAAAGCTTTCTGCCGCGCCTCAATTCCTGTTCATGATTCACTGTCACTTCTCCATCCTGAATCATAAATTTCGCATCGACGCCGCTTTGTGCAATGCCTGCGGCTTTCAAAGCCTGTCCAAGCCTGATAAACTCGTCTCTCAGCTTCAGTTCAATTGTTTTCATAGCTGCTTTCTCCACTTTTACATAGATTCAGACAAAATGAGTAACATTATTCTTTTTGTGAAAGCTTTATTCAGGCGTCAATAAAATTGACCGGAAGAATCAGATAAATATAAGATTCATTTTCATCCCGTATAAAACAAGGAGCTTTTGGATTCATATAGTAAATATCCACCTTCTCGTCGTCAATCACACGAAGCGCATCAATAAGAAACTTCGGGTTAAATCCGATTTTGATGTTATTTCCTTCCTGATCAATATCGATCATTTCATCCATCGTGCCAATCTGGGAAGTAATCTTAAGCTCCATAACGTTATCTGCGATATTCAGTATAATAGGCTTTTTATCTCCTTCATTTACCATAAGTGTTGCGCGGTCAATACAATCTAAAAATTCTCTTTTATTGATTGTTACTTTTGTATTGTAATCATTGGAGAGCATCTGGTCGACACGGAAATAATTTCCTTCGATCAGTCTGGAGATAACAACCGTCTGGTCAAACTCAAATATAATATGATTCTCTGTATAATAGATATCAACCATATCTTCTGTTCCTCCGGTTAATATCTTTGAAACTTCCAGCAATGTTTTTCCAGGCACAATGATCTTTTTTTCTCCGTATTCTTCCTTAAGTTCAATCTTCCGGATTGAAATTCTGTGTCCATCCAGGGAGATAACTCTCAGGTGATTCTGATTGATTTCAAAAAGCTCGCCTGTCATCATCTTATTACTTTCATTCTGTGCAATAGAAAAAATTGTTTGGCGAATCATCTCTTTTAAAGTAAATTGAGAGATATTGATACAGGCGTCCTTTTCTACAAAGGGAAGATGGGAAAAGTCCTCTCCATCCATACCCATAATATTGAATTTGGCCTTTTCGCATATTATGGTCGTTTGAAAATTATTATCTGTGGTGATGGTAACTTCATTATCCGGAAGCTTTCTGATAATATCTGAAAAAATCTTAGCTTCAAGAGCGATGGTTCCCTTTTCCAGAATCATTCCGACAACCTTTGTTTCGATTCCAAGCTCCATATCGTTTGCCGTAAATTTGATTTCATCAGAAGAAGCGTCAACCAATATGCATCCAAGAATCGGCATTGTTGTTTTGGAGGAAACTGCTTTTGCAACAATATTAATACCTTTAAGCAGATTGTTCTTATCACAGATAATTTTCATTTTAGGTTCTCCTTTCATCGCTGCGCCTGATAAATATTATTAAATAAAAATACGTAGTAATCTTATTAAGGGCTGTGGATTTGTGTAAAAGTCCGCAAGCTCCCGTAAATGAATGAAAAATGAATCAAATAACCCTGTGGATTTGGAATTGGGAACGACAGGATAAATGGCTGATTATCAACATTTCAAAAAATGGAACAGAAAAAATGATCAGCCGTCTTTTTTTCCTGGGAATGTTATGCACAGCCGTTCCACATCGTATGTATCCGTTATCCAGTGTATAAGTGGACAAGTTTGTTCAAAACTTAAGCAGGACTGATTTTCTTTTTCAATATGTCAATTGTATTTCTTGTCGTCTCTGATTTTTTTATTTCGTTTGCAATCTTTCTGGATCCGTGAAGAACGGTGGAATGATCGCGGTTGCCCATCTCCTCGCCTATTTTTTTCAGTCCGACAGAAGTCATGTTGCTGCAGAGATACATGGCAATCTGCCGTGGATAGACGACTTCTATGTTTCTCTTTGTGCTTCTGATGTCGTCCTCCGTGATATGAAAATGTTCTGCAACAGTAGAAATAATAAGAGAAGGAGTAATTTCCTTTTCTGCATCAGGAGAAACGATATCCTGCAACGCTTCCCTGGCGAGCAAAATCGTGATTTCCCGATTTTCCAGCCTGCTCAGGGCAATCAGCTTGTTGAGTGCGCCTTCCAGTTCACGGATGTTGGATTTTACATTTTCCGCAATGTATTCAATGATTTCATTGTCGATGTTATAGCCGTCGATTTCTTCCTTTTTGCGCAGAATCGCCATTCTCGTCTCAAAGTCCGGAGCCGAGATGTCCGCGATAAGCCCCCATTCAAATCTGGAACGAAGTCTCGCTTCAAGCGTTTCGATATCCTTCGGAGGCTTGTCCGAGGATATGATGATCTGCTTTTTGTTTCCATGCAGGTCATTGAAGGTGTGGAAAAACTCTTCCTGCGTTGATTCCTTTCCTATAATAAACTGAATATCGTCAATCAAAAGGACATCCACATTCCTGTATTTTTCGCGGAATTTTGACATTGCCGTATTGTTTCCGTTTCGAATCGACTCAATCAGCTCGTTGGTAAAAGTCTCGCTCGTAACGTAAAGCACCTTCTTGGAAGGGTTCTCATTGAGGATAAAGTGGGCGATCGAATGCATCAAATGAGTCTTTCCAAGACCGGCTCCCCCGTGGATAAACAGTGGATTGTACATTTTCCCCGGAGATTCTGATACGGCGAGCGCTGCGGCATGGGCAAACTTGTTGTTGTTTCCTACGACAAATGTGTCAAAGGTATATCTCGGATTCAGGTTTGCCTTTTCCGCATTCGAAACAGTTTCCAGATAGTTGACATCGGAAACCGCTTTTCTCGTTATATCACTTTTTGTCTGTTCGGGAAGGACAAATTCAATCTCGTATTCTTTGCCGGTAATCTCAGCGATGGCGACTTTGAGCGGGAACATATACTTCTTGGTGATATATTCCACTCCCATCTGCTGGCTGGGAACCAGAATGACCACTGTATGGTCAGACACTTCATGCACCTGCAGAGGTTTCAGCCAGGTTCTGAAGGAGATGTCGGAAAGTTCGTGTTCTGCTTTTACGAGATACAAAATTTCTTCCCATTTTTCTATCAGTTCTTCCATGTCTTCTCTCCAAAAAACCATTTTTTCCTACACTAATATTAACCTAAAATCTGTAATTTAGCAATGGAAAGTTTTATAAGAATCTGAAAGGGAAACATAAGAACAAAGTTATCCACAAGTTATCAACATTTTGTGGATAAAGTTACGTTAACCGAATTTATCAATTCTACTTGACTAAAAGTGCATTATTGCATATAATTGTGACGATGTTCTCTAAAAATATACGTGACTTAAAATTGCCGATTGGGGATGCCATTCGATGTCAGAGAATGGTTTTCAGAAGAGGGATTAGAAAAGGAGGTGTCTGACAAATGAAAATGACGTTTCAGCCAAAGAAGAGATCAAGATCTAAAGTTCATGGCTTCAGAGCCAGAATGAAAACTGCTGGTGGAAGAAAGGTGTTAGCTGCCAGAAGAGCAAAGGGAAGAAAAGTACTTTCCGCATAAGGATTGCTGCAAAATAGCTCGTTTGGTACCCTTTCGGGTGTTTTCCTTTCAAATAATTCCATTTATTATCTCGGAAGACACGCCGAAAACCAACGGGTATTATTTTGCGGCAGTTTTTTTATCTTTCTAAATTTTAAGGAAAAGGAAAAAACATGGTATTTTCGGAATCCTTAAAGAAATACGGAGATTTCCAGCGTGTCTATCAAAAGGGAAGGTCATATGCGAATAAATATCTGGTCATGTATGTTTTAAGACAGGACACACGGAAGAACCATATTGGCATATCGGTCAGCAAAAAAGTCGGAAACAGCGTTGTGAGACACCGAATCACGCGCCTGATCCGGGAAAGCTACCGTTTGCATGAAAATGAATTCGATGATGGCCTTGACATTGTCATTGTTGCAAGGCCCAGCGCTAAAGAAAGAGATTTCTTTGTGATTGAGAGCGCACTGCTTCATCTCGGCAGACTTCATAGGATTGTGAAGATCGCCGGCAAGAAAGAAGTGAAAAGAGAAAATGAAACGAATCCTGATTCGTCTGATTAAGCTTTATCAGAAGTATATCTCACCGATGAAGAGCACGAAATGTCCCTATTTTCCAAGCTGTTCCCACTATGGACTGGAAGCGGTTGAAAAGTATGGGGCGATAAAAGGCAGTGCTTTGGCAGCCTGGAGGGTTCTGCGCTGCAATCCTTTTTCAAAAGGTGGATATGACCCAGTTCCATGAGGAGGAAATTAGCGAATGTTATTGACAAAAAGTACGGCATTCCTGATCGGACCGGTAGCCAATCTGCTGGGATATATTATGAATGCCATTTTCTGGGTGCAGGAGAAGATTGGACTGCCATATATCGGTCTTTGTATCATTCTGTTTACGATTGTAATCTATATGCTCATGATGCCTCTTACAATCAAACAGCAGAAATTTTCAAAGCTGCAAAGCAGAATGAATCCTGAACTGCAGGCAATTCAGAAGAAATATAAAGGGAAAAATCAGGATCAGGCAGCCATGATGAAGATGAATGAAGAGACGCAGGCTGTCTACGCGAAGTATGGCGTCAATCCGATGGGAAGCTGTCTGCAGCTGATCATTCAAATGCCGATTCTTTTTGCCCTGTACCGTGTAATCTGGAACATTCCGGCGTACGTCGATTCTGTCAAGAACGCGTTTATGCCGCTTGCAGAGGCTTTGATCAAGCTGCCGGGCGCAGAGGAGTTCATGGCGGGGATCGCAAAGTCAAACGCTGTCACGTTCAAGGAGATGACGAACCTCACACTGATTGACGTTCTTTATAAGTTTAAATCGTCAAACTGGACAGATCTCATGGACAAATTTCCAAGCATCGCGTCCACGGCAGCTGAAACACAGGAAAAGGTTGACCGGATGAACAGCTTCCTCGGTTTGAATATCGCAGATGCGCCGCTGCAGATCATTACGACTGCGTTTGCGTCCGGAGCGATTCTTCTCGCAATCGGGGCCGCCCTGATCCCGATTCTTTCCGCAGTCTCCCAGTGGCTGAATTCAAAGCTTCTGTCGACCGGGCAGGATACTACGGCGAATCAGAACGATTCCATGAACAGCACCATGAAGACGATGAATACTGTAATGCCGATCATGTCGGCAGTCTTTTGTCTTACGCTTCCGGTTGGTATGGGCATCTACTGGATTGCCGGTGCGGTCGTCCGCTGTATTCAGCAGCTGTTTGTCAATAAGCAGATGGATAAGATCGACGTCGACGAGCTGATTAAGAAGAACCTTGAAAAGACGAATAAAAAACGTGAGAAACAAGGTCTTCCGCCTCAGAAAATCACAAACACGGCGAAAATGAATACCAAAAATATTGAGAAGAAGCCAGAGTTATCCGCGGAGGAAAAAGAAGCAAAGATCAAAAAATCTACAGACTATTACAATAGTACATCGACGGCCAAACCGGGAAGTCTTGCCGCAAAGGCCCAGATGGTGAAGCAGTACAATGAGAGAAACAGTAAGAAGTAATACGGGAGGTAATTGCTATGGATTCCATCAGAGTAACAGCGAAGACAGTTGAAGACGCGATCACGGAAGCTTCCATAGAGCTTGGTACAAGCAGTGATAACATTGAGTATACAGTCATCGAAAAGGGTACGGCCGGCTTCTTTGGGATTGGCGGAAAAAAAGCCGTTATCGAGGCAAAGAGAAAATTCACCGACGAAGATCTTCTGAAGGAAGTCTTTGGCGATGAGAAAAAAGAAAAGAAAGACAGCAAAGAAGCGAAAAAGGATTTCAAAAAGGAAAAGAAAGAATCAGAAGAGCCAAAAAAAGAGGTAAAAAAGGACAAGAAAGAATTTAAGAAAGAAGAGAAAAAGGAAGAGAAAAAAGAAGCAAAAGAGATAAAAAAAGAAGTAAAAGATACAAAGAAGGAAAATAAAAAAGAAGAAAATAAAAAAGAAGAAAATAGGAATGATGTAAAAAGAGAGGCTGTTCCCGCTCCTGCCGCAAAAGAGGCAAAAGAAGAAAAAGCAAATGCAAAAGAGATTTCTTTGGAAGCTCCTGCAGAAAAAGAAATGTCAAAAGAAAATTCTGAGCCGAAGCAGCCGAGAGTTCCGGCAGATCCGGAAGAAGTGTGCAGAAGAGCTGAAACCTTTTTAAAGGATGTTTTCCGCACGATGGAGATGGAGGTTGAAGTGACGACAAGATTTGAAGACGACACACTTTGTGTAGATCTTGTCGGAAACGATATGGGCATCCTGATCGGTAAGAGAGGTCAAACGCTCGATTCCCTTCAGTATCTCACAAGCCTCGTCGTAAATAAGGGAAAAGCAGCTTATGTTCGTGTCAAGCTTGACACAGAGGACTATCGCAGCAGAAGAAAAGCGACGCTTGAAAACCTGGCGAAAAACATTGCCTATAAGGTTAAAAAGACGAGAAGGCCTGTCTTCCTTGAACCGATGAATCCATACGAGCGCAGAATCATTCATTCCGCTCTGCAAAATGATCCGTATGTGACGACGCACAGCGAGGGTGAGGAACCATGCCGCAAGGTAGTCGTAACGCTTCGAAAGAAATAAATGTTGCCTAGATAAAATAGTTTATGAAAAAAATAGCTCGTTCGATATATAACGAGCTATTTTTTTACAGATAGAGGATTGCAGTATGAAGAATGATACAATTGCCGCTATTTCAACCGCGGTGGCAAACTCTGGGATTGGAATTGTCCGAATCAGCGGAGAAAGGGCGATTGCCGTGGCAGACAAGGTTTATCGTTCTAAAAGTCAGAAAAAGAAGCTTGTGGATCAGCCTTCTCATACGGTGCATTATGGATATATTCAAGATGACAATGAAGTGATTGACGAGGTGCTGGTTACCTTAATGCGGGCGCCGAAAAGTTATACAACAGAAGATGTCGTGGAAATCAGCTGTCACGGCGGAATCTATTCCATGCGGCGTGTGCTTGACGCAGTGATCAGAAATGGAGCAAGGCCGGCTGAACCGGGTGAATTTACCAAAAGAGCTTTTTTAAACGGAAGAATCGATCTTTCACAGGCAGAAGCAGTCATCGATGTGATAAACGCGAAAAACCAGTATGCGCTGAAGAGCTCTTTGAGTCAGTTAAAGGGTTCTGTTTATAAGAAAATCACGGAATTAAGGAAAAAAATTCTTAGTCAGCTTGCATTTATAGAAGCAGCTTTGGACGATCCGGAGCATATCAGTCTTGATGGATATGCAAAATCGTTGGAGCAGGAGATAAAACGGCTGGCGGATCAGATCAGAGAATTGATTAACTCCTCAGACAACGGGAGAATACTAAAAGAAGGAATTCAGACGGTGATTCTCGGAAAGCCGAACGCAGGAAAGTCTTCGATTCTGAATACTTTGCTGAAAGAAGAACGTGCGATTGTGACAGATGTTGCGGGTACGACGAGAGACGTTCTGGAGGAGACAATCTCATTTGACGGGATGCTTTTGAATCTGGTCGACACGGCTGGAATCCGAAATACAGAAGATATTGTTGAAAAAATCGGCATTGGAAAAGCAAAAGAAAAGGCGAAGCAAGCTGATCTGGTTATCTATGTAGCTGATTCTTCGACAGAAGTTGATGAAAATGACAGAGAAATCATAAATGTCCTGAAGGAGAAAAAAGGAATCGTTCTTTTAAATAAATCTGATCTTCCACAGGTAACATCAGAAGAAGATTTAAAAGAATATCTTGGCGGCTTTTTTCCTGTTTTGACGGTCTCCGCGAAAGAAAAGATCGGGTTCGACCAGTTGAAAAGGCAGATTTATGAAATGTTTTACAGTGGAGAAATTAACTTCAACGATGAAATTTATATTACAAACGCAAGGCAGAAGGCTGCGCTGACTGAAGCGGAAAACAGTCTTGAGAGAGTTCTTTTAAGCATTGAAAACAATATGCCCGAAGATTTTTATTCAATTGATCTGATGGACGCCTACACTTCTCTTGGAGAAATTATCGGGGAAGCGGTCGGGGAAGATTTGATTAATGAAATCTTTGGAAAATTCTGTATGGGAAAATGAAAGGCAGCTTCCAGAGATTTTTATTATTTATATTGATTCTGGCGGCTTATCATTTATGGAGTGTAAAGAATGAGTAAGGTAGAAGAATTTGTTGACGTGGTGGTCGTAGGTGCAGGCCATGCCGGCTGCGAGGCGGCTTTGGCCTGCGCGCGGCTTGGTATGAAAACAGTGATATTTACCGTCAGCATTGACAGTATTGCCCTTATGCCCTGTAATCCGAATATTGGAGGAAGTTCAAAGGGACATCTTGTTCGGGAAGTAGACGCGCTCGGCGGAGAGATGGGGAAAAATATCGACAAAACCTTTATCCAGTCCAAAATGCTGAACCGGTCTAAAGGCCCGGCGGTGCACTCTCTTCGCGCTCAGGCGGACAAAGCTGATTATTCCAGAAGCATGAGGCGTGTGCTGGAACAAACGGAAAATTTGATGATCAAACAGATGGAAGTCGCAGAGCTGATTGTTGAAGACCATATCCTGACAGGCATAAAAACAATTTCAGGAGCTGTTTATCACTGTAAAGCGGCGATTCTCTGCATGGGGACTTATCTCAAAGCGCGCTGTATTTATGGGGACGTCAGCACCTATACGGGACCGAACGGTCTCCAGGCTGCCAACCATCTGAGTGATTCCCTGATTCGAAATGGAATACAAATTTATCGCTACAAGACGGGAACTCCGGCACGCATCGCAAAAAAGTCCATTGACTTTACAAAAATGGAGGAACAGAAAGGGGACGAAACAATTGTTCCGTTTTCTTTCACTACTGATCCGCAAAGCATTCAAAAGGAGCAGGTTTCCTGTTGGCTGACCTACACGAATGAAAAAACGCATGAGATTATACGGGAGAATATCGATCGTTCTCCTCTTTTTTCCGGGAAAATAGAGGGAACCGGACCACGTTATTGTCCTTCTATTGAAGATAAAGTAGTAAGATTTTCTGATAAGGCGAGGCATCAAGTATTTATTGAGCCGGAGGGAATTCACACGGATGAAATGTATATCGGAGGAATGTCCAGTTCCCTTCCTGAGGATGTCCAGATCAGAATGTATCGTTCAGTGCCGGGATTGGAACACGCACAGATTGTGCGGAACGCCTATGCGATAGAATACGATTGCATTGACGCCAGACAGCTTAAACTATCCCTTGAATTCAAAGAAATTTCCGGGCTGTTCAGCGCGGGACAATTCAATGGAAGCTCCGGTTATGAAGAAGCTGCGGCTCAGGGCATTATCGCCGGCATCAACGCAGCGCGGAAGATAAAGGGACAGGAGCCGTTTCTTCTGGATCGATCGGAAGCATATATTGGCGTGTTGATAGATGATCTTGTGACAAAGGAAAACCATGAGCCGTATCGTATGATGACTTCCCGGGCGGAGTATCGTCTTCTATTGAGACAGGACAACGCAGATCTTCGGCTTACAAAAAAAGGACATGAAATAGGACTGATCGATGATTATCGTTATCAAAAACTGCTTCGAAAAGAAAAGGAGATTGAGCAGGAAATCCATCGTTTGGAAAAAACCTACATCGGCGCAGGCAGCAGGATTCAGGATTTTCTCAGCAGTCTTGGAAGCTTTGGCCTGAAATCTTCCGCAACCCTCGCCGAATTGATTCGCCGTCCGGAGCTTTCTTATGATCTGCTTGCGGATATTGATCCGGAACGTCCTGCACTTCCGAAAGAAGTGACAGATCAGGTAAATATCCTGATCAAATATGACGGTTATCTTCAGCGTCAGCTGAAACAGGTTGAGCAGTTTAGAAAACTTGAAAAGAGAAGTATTCCGGAGACGATCAATTACGACGAAGTGCCAAGCCTTAGAATTGAGGCAAGACAAAAGCTGAAGCAATATCAGCCAGCTTCGATTGGACAGGCTTCCAGAATTGCCGGAGTGTCGCCGGCAGATGTCTCTGTCCTTCTGGTTTACCTGGAAAAGGAAAGGCAGCGAAAGAAGCATGAATAAGGAAAATAATACAGGCTATGTGGAAGAAGAAAAAGCACTCCAGAAAAAAATAGAAAAAAGCAATTTAAACAAATCGATAATTATTGATATAATGAAAACCTTTGGTATTCATTTATCAGAACGACAGGCGGATCAATTTCTGGACTATTATTGCTTTCTTGTTGAAAAAAACAAGGTAATGAACCTCACGGCAATCACAGATTATGAGGAAGTTGTTTTGAAGCATTTTACAGACAGTCTTTCCATAGTAAAAGTGATTGATATGGAAAAATGCTCCAATTTGATTGATATAGGTACGGGGGCCGGTTTTCCTGGTATTCCGCTCAAGATTGTCTACCCTCATTTAAATGTGGTGCTTTTGGATTCTTTAAAAAAGAGAATTTCTTTTTTGGATGAATTGATGAAAAAGCTGTCACTGAACGGAATTGAGGCGGTTCATGCGCGTGCTGAGGACGCAGCGAGAAACTCCATATACCGGGAAAGGTTTGAATTATGTGTTTCGAGGGCAGTTGCTAACCTGTCTTCCCTTTCTGAATATTGTCTTCCTTTTGTAAGAGAAGACGGCGTCTTTGTTTCATATAAATCGATGGATATCGATACAGAGATAGAAGATGCAAAATCTGCTATCGCTCTGCTCGGGGGAACAATAGAAGAAAAGAAGGATTTTTATTTGCCGGCCAGTGTTATCGGAAGAAGCTTAGTTGTAATTAAGAAAATAAAAAAGACTCCTTCCAGGTATCCGCGAAAAGCCGGATTGCCATCGAAGGAGCCGCTGTAGGGAACTATTATTAGTAATTCGGTTTTTATTTCTCAAGTTTTCGTATTTGCTTTTTATCAGACACGAAACGAAGTACGGAGAGAAATATGCTGATTTATGAAATAATGACAATTACAGAATTTGAAGAAGCTTCAAGGTTTGTTCTGGATCCTCCAGCTGCGGGAGACATTTGGATTTTGAAATTGAAAGTGTAATTATATTTTTATTTAATTTCAGATAAGATTTTTCAATTTCTTCTCTATTATCCAACTGTTCTCCACAGATAAGGAAAATTTGATTCTCTGCTTTTTCAAGCGCTTTGGATATATCGACATTTAAATAATTTCCAAGCAGGCTGGCAAAGAGCATTTTTCCGTTTCCTTTTGCAATATGGGCTGCATTATAATATGATTTTACAATAGAAGAAGTAACCTTAAACGGACTGTAGAAGTTTTCCTCTGTCAAATGATATTCTGTGTTTTCTTTGTTGGTGGCTATATAAAAAAGAGTTTTTCCAAGTACCGGAATCTGGAACAGCTTAATAAGCAAATTTGAACGCTGATCCGGTATGTTTTTTAACACTTTTATACTCTTCGGATTCATTAAGACAATATTATCAAACAGATCATGGTCAGCAGAGTTTGTCATAATTACGAAGGAAGAAGAAAGACCATTGGCGATGACTGTTGTTTTTTCTCCTATTACATTTTTTATAAAGTCACGAACCAGTTGAACATAAAGGTAATTTGTATAGATAATAGATGGCTTGTCAGATTTTCCGCAACCAATCAGATCAATTGCGTAAACCTTGTGTTTGGCAGCCAATTGATTTACTATTTGTGACCATTCAAAATTCGAGGAGAAAACTGTTAAATCATGGATTAACAAAAGGGGTTTTCCTTGTCCGATTATTTTGTAATAAATATTTCCGTGTTTCCAATGATAGTATTTACCACTGGTACGTGTATTAACGGATGATGCCAGATCAGATTCAATCAGTTTATTGAAACAATGTAAAAAACAGGTGGTGATTGCGGAAGTTTTCAATAAAGATTTTATTTTTCCCATAATTGCCTCCTTATTTAATAGGGAAAAGATTCATATGTTTCACGTGAAACATTGAATTTGCTGTTACAATTCCTAACAAGTATTACAGAAATTGTTTCGCGAACCCTGTAATCGATTTGCGGCGCGTGTCCGCGTCTTTTATCGGAATCTGCTTCGTAGCTTCCAATAAGTTTATTATATACAATTTTGAAAAATAATACAACGTTAAATCTTTTCAATTTGAAAGATAAAGTGTATAGTAATTAATATAGAAGATTTCGGTAATACAAGTTTTAAGGAGATATTCAAAGCTATGATTAAGGAGTATATAGAAGAATTATTAAATGATAACAATGAGCAATTACATAAATTGGAACAGCAAATGAAGAATCTGATGATAGAGCTAGATAGTGCAAAAGGATGGCTGGATTCTTTAAATGCAGAAAGTAATGTGGATACTAATATATTTTCTCCACGCTCTATGGATTCGGATTTAAAAAGAAAGACAGAAGAAGCACAGAATAATGTTTATAAAATAAAGCAGGATATTGAATATGTGAGTTCATTTATGGAAACGCACATTAAGAAGAAGGAAGAATATGAAAAATTACTGGTAGAACTTGAAGAAATGGCTCATTCCACTGAAAAGGAAACGAAGGAAACAGAAAATAGAGATTTAAATGAAATGCAGTTGACAAGAACTTTCCTTTCAGATTTGTATCGAAAGACAGAATTATGTCTTGCTTTGCTTTCCAGTGATCGCAATAGATGTAAGAATGAATTGAAAAACATGAAAGCTATGATTCGGTCAATGTCTGAGAAGATTTCTACAGAAAAAGAAGAGAGTTAGCTGTTTTATTCTCTTAAAAAAATATAAATGTTTCACGTGAAACATTTGCAAACATATTTCGATATGATATAATCTCGACAGAGATTATATCTGCATTACTTCAATTTTAAGAAAAACGAAACACAACAAAGTGCAGAAACGGGCCATGCGAATCCCTAGGAGGATATTATGTTTAAAGACATGATATAGTTTTTTGCAAAAGAAACGACCGTGTGAATGTTGCAAAGTTGTGTCTCGACAAAGGAGTTTAGTTTTACGAAGGGAGAAAATAATTTTTATGGGAAGGACAATTGTAGTTGCCAATCAAAAAGGTGGCGTAGGGAAAACTACAACGGCAATCAACCTGTCTGCTTCTCTTGCGGAGCTTGATCAAAAGGTATTGGTAGTGGATATGGATCCGCAGGGAAACACGACAAGCGGCTTTGGGGTAGAAAAAGATAATATAGAGAATACTGTCTATGAGCTTTTGCTTGGGGAGAGCAAGCTGGAGGATTGTATTCAGAGAGATTTATTTAAAAATTTGTCAGTGATTGCCTCGAATATTAATCTTGCAGGGGCGGAAATAGAACTTCTTGGAATTGAAGAAAAGGAGTATTTGCTGAAAAAGGCACTTGATACTGTAAAGGGAGAGTACGATTTTATTTTGATTGACTGTCCTCCATCGTTGAATATGTTAACAATCAATTCCATGTGCGCGGGGGATACTGTCCTGGTTCCGATTCAGTGTGAATACTATGCGCTGGAGGGACTCAGTCAATTGATCCATACGATTGATCTTGTGAAGGATCGATTGAATCCAAATCTCGAAATAGAGGGTGTTGTATTTACGATGTTTGACGCGCGTACAAATCTGTCGCTGCAGGTTGTCGAGAATGTGAAGAACAATTTGAATCAGACGATCTACAAAAGTATTATTCCAAGAAATGTTCGTCTGGCGGAGGCTCCAAGCTATGGACTTCCAATTACAGAATATGACAAAAAATCTGCAGGAGCAGAAGCTTATCATTTGTTGGCGGAAGAAGTAATGCATAGAGGAGAAGAAGAATGGCAGTAAAAAAGACAGGGTTGGGCAAAGGATTAGATTCTCTGATTCCAAAACAGGATATTAATAAGAAAACAACCGAAAAAGAGTCCAGGGCCTCTGAATCAGGGACAATTATAAAAAAGGAAGAAATTAAATTAAAAATTACGGAAGTAGAACCAAACAGAGAGCAGCCCAGAAGAAATTTCGATGAGGATTCGCTCCTTGAGCTTGCTGATTCAATTCGCCAGTTCGGAGTACTTCAGCCTCTGATTGTTCAAAAAAGAGACGGTTATTATGAGATCATTGCTGGTGAACGGAGATGGCGCGCTGCAAAGATGGCCGGACTGAAAGAGGTGCCTGTAATCATAAAGGATTATACAGACCAGCAGATTGTGGAAATCTCCCTGATCGAAAATATCCAGCGTGAGAACCTGAATCCGATTGAGGAAGCGGCCGCGTTTAAACGTCTGCTGACAGAGTTTCATCTGAAACAGGACGAGGTGGCGGAGCGTGTGTCAAAAAGCCGCACGGCCGTCACGAACTCCATGCGGCTTTTAAAGCTGGATGAGCGTGTTCAGCAGATGGTGATCGATGATATGATTTCCACGGGACACGCGAGAGCTTTGCTTGGAATAGAGGACAAAGAGCTGCAATTCCGGCTCGCACAGCGTGTTTTTGATGAAAAACTGAGTGTCAGAGAAGTGGAACGTCTTATGAAGACGCTCTCTGAAAAAGAAAGGGAAAAGAAGGAAAAACTGCAGATCAAAAATGAGTTTATCTATCAGGATCTAGAAGAAAGAATGAAAGCGATGCTTGGAACAAAGGTGTCAATCAATCATAAAGCGAATAATAAAGGCAAAATCGTGATAGATTACTATTCGAATGAGGAATTGGAACGTCTGATGGAGTTGTTCCAGTCTATTCCAATGCAGACAGATACTATTAATTAACAATTAATCACATAATATATATAGGAGAATACCAATTCATGCAGAGCAATATTTTGAATACTCTTGGGATCGATCCAGGAATCCTTGTCATCATCATGATGGGAATCATGGTGTTTGTGCTGTTGTATATGGTGCGTGTCTCGATGAAAATGACCCGTTTTCTGAAACGATATCGCATTTTTATGAAAGGGAGAGACGCCGCTTCTTTGGAGAAAGCGTTTGCCCAGAAGTTTCTTGAAGTAGACAAGCTAAGCGAGATGACCCGGGTGCAGGCGAATGAGATGCGCCGCATCAAAGAAATTCAGAGCCGCACTGCAAACAAAATCGGCATTGTAAAGTACGATGCGTTCCCGGATGTGGGAGGGCGGCTCAGCTTTGCGCTTGCCATGCTTGATGAGAGCGATTCCGGTTTCGTGCTGAACGCCATCCACGGCCGCGAGGGCTGCTACACTTATGTCAAAGAGATTGTCAAGGGCGAATCTTACGTGGTGCTGGGACAGGAGGAGAAAGAGGCGCTGCGGCAGGCAGTGAACTACTTCAACGATATGCAATAAACAGTTTCGCCATGCCGCAAAAAAGATAATAAGCCGTGACGTGTTTGCACGTCAAAGGCAATATTATCTTTTTTGCGGGGATGTGCGGAACGCACATCCAGCCACGGACAAAAGCCTCAAAGAGGCGGGCGGCGGCGAAAGCCGACGCGTCCGTGGCAGGCATGGCGGAGCTGCCCGAGAAAAATAATAAGCCGTGACGTGTTTATATGTCAAAGATCAAAATAGAAAAAGAGATTGCTACTTTACGAAAAACAGAAAATAGTATATGATAGTTAAGCTATCCTTTGGGCTGAGATTCTGTCCATATATTGGCAGAATTTTCTGGGATAATCCAAAGCTTTTTTGCAGGCGGATGAATTTTATAGCTTAGATTTTATAAATTGGAGGCAAAGATATGTTAGACATCAAATTTGTGAGAGAGAATCCGGATCTTGTAAAGCAGAACATCAAGAACAAATTCCAGGATGAGAAGCTGGAGCTGGTCGATCAGGTTCTCGCGCTTGACAAAGAAAACCGCGAAATTAAGAAAGAGGTCGAGGCACTGCGCGCGAACCGCAATAAAATTTCCAAGCAGATCGGCGCGTTAATGGCGCAGGGTAAAAAAGAGGAGGCGGAGGAGGTCAAGAAGCAGGTGACCGAAAACGCTCAGAGAACCGAAGAGCTCAGCAAGAGAGAGAAAGAGGTCGAGGAGAAGCTGCTCAAGATCATGATGGTAATCCCGAACATCATCGACCCTTCGGTGCCAATCGGCAGGGATGACAGCGAAAATGTTGAAGTGCAGCGCTTTGGCGAGCCGGTCGTTCCGGATTTTGAGATTCCGTATCACACGGAGATTATGGAGAAATTCAACGGCATTGACATGGAGTCCGCGGGTAAAGTAGCCGGGAATGGTTTTTATTATCTGATGGGCGACATCGCGCGCCTGCACTCGGCGATTCTGTCCTATGCAAGAGATTTTATGATCGGCCGCGGATTTACCTACTGTATCCCGCCGTTCATGATCCGCAGCAATGTGGTGACTGGCGTCATGAGCTTTGCCGAGATGGACGCTATGATGTATAAGATCGAGGGCGAGGATCTTTATCTGATCGGCACGAGTGAGCATTCGATGATCGGCAAATTCATCGACACGATCCTGCCGGAGGAGGAGCTCCCGTATACGCTGACGAGCTATTCGCCGTGCTTCCGCAAGGAAAAGGGCGCGCATGGGATCGAGGAACGCGGCGTGTACCGCATCCACCAGTTTGAAAAACAGGAGATGATCGTCGTCTGCAAGCCGGAGGACAGTAAGATGTGGTTTGACCGTCTGTGGCAGAACACGGTCGACTTTTTCCGCACGCTGGATATTCCGGTGCGCACGCTTGAGTGCTGCTCCGGAGATCTTGCCGACCTCAAGGTGAAGTCGGTGGATGTCGAGGCGTGGTCGCCGCGCCAGAAGAAGTATTTTGAGGTAGGCAGCTGCTCGAACCTGGGCGATGCGCAGGCGAGAAGGCTGAAGATTCGCGTTAACGGCAAGAATGGCAAATACCTGGCGCATACCTTGAACAATACGGTAGTCGCCCCGCCGAGAATGCTGATCGCGTTTTTGGAGAACAATTTGAACGCGGATGGGACCGTTCGGATCCCCGAGGCGCTTCGGCCATACATGGGCGGCATGGAATTGATTACCGTGAAATAGGATTCGCGAAGAAATTCCTCAAAAAATGTCTCTATGGGAGGATCTCATGCATTCATATTTGAGAGCGATTGGTTTCAGCAAGCTTGTCAGTGAGACCGAGACAGAAAAGCTTCTGGACGAAGTATTTCGGGAGTTTGATCATCGGAACATTGCAAGGGATGAGAACAGCATCTTTGTGGAGATGGAGAAAGAGTATGGCCCGGATATGGGGATTCTGCTGTGCGGGAGCCTGGATGGGGATGGCTTCCACAGGGAGTATTATTTTCCCTACTATAAGGGAAGCGGGATTACAACATCGGAGGAAGCTACCATCGAGAAGCGCGTGAATGGAGATTCATTTGCGGGCGTCTGCGAGGACGGAAGGCTCGGTGTCTCTCTTATTTTCTATCTGCAGAATCCGGCGGAGTGTCAGAAAGAAAGTATTCTGAATCAGCTTTTCTGCCGGAGAAATTCGGTCACCCTGTCCGGTTTGTCCACGGAGGGAATGATCCTGTTTCCGGTGAAAAAAGTGGAAGAGCAGCCGGACGAGCTGCGCGAACAGGACATCGCTCAGCGAAATAAACTGATCACGGCGGCAAGAAACGGCGATCCGGAGGCAATCGAGAGCCTTACGATCGAGGATATGGATCTCTATTCCATGCTGTCCAGAAGAGTCTACGAGGAAGATCTGTATTCCATCGTAGATACGTTCTTCATGCCGTACGGAATCGAATGCGACCAGTATCAGATCATGGGAAACATCAATTATTATACAAAAGTCTGCAATCCGGTCACACGGGAGAATGTGTACCAGATCAATCTCGAGTGTAACGACCTCACCTTTGACGTGTGCATCAACGAGGCGGATCTGCTCGGCAGTCCGGAGGTCGGCAGACGCTTCAAGGGCACGATCTGGATGCAGGGCAGGGTCAATTTTGAGTGATATAGTTCGTAAGACTTTAGGCAAAATTTATTCGTAATTTCTCGAATGATTGCTTGTGTTTTAGAAGCTTTTATAGTATACTTTATGTGCTGTCCCGAATGGGGCAGGCAGGTTCCCTTAGTTAAATGGATATAACAAGCGCCTCCTAAGGTCACGTAGAGACTAACACCTGACAGTTTGGAGGCAATAGTCAAAAACCAAATTATTTATAGTGTTCCTATAGCTCAGCAGGATAGAGCGTTCGCCTCCTAA
>CANQWV010000002.1 GCA_947627645.1 uncultured Lachnospiraceae bacterium
CGGCGGCGATCGTTATGGGGAGAAATGCCAACGGCAGGACGGAGCTTCTGGTCTGGTACGGCGAGCCAGCCCCCTATCAGGGACGGCAGGAGATCTATCTCGATTTTCTTCCGGCAGAAACCTATCTTGACAGCGGCGTCTGGCGCATTCTTCTGTCGCCGGTCCGCATCGTTACGGGGGAATATCAGCTGTGGATGCCGGATGTGCGGGCGCGCGGGAGAGGGACGCGCTTTCTGCAGCCGTCTCCCGATGCGACGATGACGATTCCCTCGACTGCCGCCAGGGTGATCACAGTGGGCGCCTACGATGCGCGCAGCAATGCTTATGCGGCGTTTTCCGGGCGCGGCTGGCCTGTGGATCCGTCCGCACCCTTTGCAGCGAAGCCCGATCTGACTGCGCCGGGCATCGACGTCACGACGACAGCCGCAGGCGGCGGCTATGTCAGCGTGTCGGGGACGTCCTTCGCGGCGCCTTTTGTGACCGGTGCCGCGGCGCTGCTGATGCAGTGGGGAATCACGGACGGGAACGATCCGTACCTGTACGGGGAGAAGGTGCGCGCCTATTTGCGGAGCGGAGCCAGGCAGCTGCCGGGCTTTTCGGAATATCCGAACAATCAGGTCGGGTATGGGGCGCTGTGCGTGCGGGACAGCCTGCCGGTATAGTGCCGGGAGGCTGTATTCTTTTTGACGACAGAACAGGATTATTTTTGTTCAGATTATTGACAAAGAATATAGAGAAGGATGACCTTGTAAAACTTATAATCCTTCCTGCTTGACAAATTTTGTAGTATGTAATATTATATAGAATATAATATTAAACTTTCAATAATATTTGCCAGAGAGGATTTGATCGGATGGTATTTAATACAGGGGCCGCGCTTCTGGACGCCATCGTTCTGTCGGTCGTGTCCCGTGAGCCGGAGGGCACGTACGGGTACCGGATCACGCAGGAGGTGCGCAGCGTGCTCGAGGTGTCGGAATCGACGCTGTATCCGGTGCTGCGCAGGCTGCAGAGGGACAACTGTCTGTCGGTGTACGACCAGGAGTATGGCGGGCGGAATCGCAGGTACTACAAGGTGACGGAGCAGGGAGTCTCCCAGCTGAATATGTATCGCGCGGAGTGGCAAAGCTATTCCGGTAAGATATCTGGGATCCTCTGGGGAGGCGGCGAGGTATGAGTCAGGAGAATTTTTTGAGGGAGCTGGAGGAACTGCTCTCAGATCTGGAGCCCGATGAGCGAGAGGAAGCTCTGCGCTATTATCAGGACTTTTTTGCAGAGGCCGGACCGGGGGAAGAGGAGGAGATCCTGCGTCGTCTGGGCGATCCGATGAAGGTGGCGGCTGAGATCCGGGCGGGCCTGCGGGGAGATTCGGACGCAGGCGAGTTCACGGAGAACGGTTATCACGACGAGCGTTTTGGCGACGATTATCTGGCGCCGGAGCGCTATGTGCGGCAGGGCGGAGATTCTGGGACTGGGGAAAATGAAGCCTTCGCGCAGAGGTCTGGGGCAGAAACGGGCGGATCGGGAAGCAGAGGAGAATATCGGGTATATGACATGGACGAGGCGGCGCGCAGGGCGGAGCGGAGGCGGAACGGACTTTTGCTGTTCGTGCTGTTCCTCGTGTTCGGTCTTCCGCTCGCGGGGACGATCCTGTCGGCCGGATTTTCTGTTGTGGGCGGGCTGTTCGGCTGTGTATTCGGCATTCTGGGCGGGCTGGTTGCCCTGGTATTTGGCGGATTTGTGACGGCGGCGGCTTTTCTGGCGTCGGGCGCGCTGCTCGTGATCGTCGGGATCGTTAATTTGACCGCGCCGGCGATGGGGCTGATGCTCATGTGTCTTGGCTTCCTGATGCTTGCGGGAGCCATGCTGCTGCTGGCGCTGTCCGGCTGGGGACTGAGGACTGCGATCCCGGGCGTGTTCCGGTTTTCCATGGATCTTGTGCGCGGTGTCTGCAGATGGGTTGGCCGTCTGTTCCGGCGCATATTCGGCAAAGGAGGTGCGGCGGCGTGAAGAAGACGACAAAGGTGCTGCTGACGCTGGCGCTGGCTTTTTTCATCTCAGGAGCCGCGCTTGGGATCGCGAGCCTGTCGGCCGGGTTCAGCTACCATGAATTTGCGCAGAATGTCGAGGCCGGAAGGTTTAACCTGGTCGGGCCTGGGAAATGGACCGGGGAGATGCTGAGCGGGCTGGGGGAGACAACGCAAGGCGGAAACACATTTGAACAGGATTATACCGGCGTGGAAGCGCTGAAGCTGAAGGCCGGCCGCGCGGACTGCGAGATTATCCCATATGATGGGGCGCAGTGGAAGGTGAAGGGGGAACATCTGCCCTCCCGCTTCCGCTGCGAGCTGGACGGCGAAGAGCTTTGCGTCGACTGCAGTGAGACGCATCTGAGCTTCCTGAGATTACCAGGAAGTGCGGCGAAGCTTCAGCTGTACGTTCCGCGGGATCAGGTTTTAAACGAGGTCGATATCGAGGCAGGCGCAGGAACGATTACCATGGCCGGAAGCGAGGATTTTCTGCGCTGCGAGCAGCTGGATCTGGAATGCGGCGTCGGGGAGATCGATCTCCGCGCAGATATCCGCGAGGAGGCAAAGCTGGAGGGTGGCGTCGGGAAGATTCGTATGACACTGGCAGGAGACGAGGACGATTTCAATTATAAGGTGGAATACGGAGTTGGGAGCGTCACGATCGACGGCGAGCGGCATTCGGGTCTCGGCGGCGACTATAAGGTCGATAACGGTGCGAAGAAGAACCTGAAAGCAGAGTGCGGCGTCGGCTCAGTGGAGGTTTTGTTTGAGAAGGATGCAGCGTCGGTTTCGCCGGGACATCACGCCGATGTGGATGAAGCCGCGGCGTCGGATCATCACGAGGAGGGAAGCGAAGGATTTTCGTCAGATCATTACGAGGCGGAGAATGCGGCGCTGACGCAGGAGCATCACGAAGAGGAAGAGCATTCGGACGATTGATAACCATAAAAATGAGGAGGAAGAACCATGAAGAAATTATGTAAGTCAAGTACGGACAGAAAAATCTGCGGCGTGTGCGGAGGAATTGCGGAATATCTCGGGATTGACTCTACCGTAGTGCGCCTGATCTTTGTGATTTTCGGCCTGGTGTCGGTGGGCGTGCTGTTTTACATTATCGCCGCGCTGCTGATGCCGCAGGAGATCTAGGACAAACAGGACACAATTGAATATTATTCGAAAAACAGGCCATACTCTAAGTACGATACACCGGAATAAACCGTCGGGTGTGTGGATTGGTGTGCTCTTCCGGGCATACAGGTCCTCCGCGGACGGGTGGAATTCCGGTTCTGTCAACTTTATTTCGGAAAGGAGTCTGGCCTGTCTATGTCAGAGAAGAAAAATTTAAAATGGGAAGAGCTGAGCCCGGATGATCAGCTGAAATATGAGATCGCGGAGGAGCTCGGACTGCTGGAAAAGGTGCGCACAGAGGGCTGGAAATCGCTTTCCGCGAAAGAGACCGGGCGCATCGGCGGCCTGATGACGAAGAAAAAACGCGAGCGGAAGGACAGCATGGCTTGATTAATTTTGGGAGAATCCTTATAATGGAAGAAGAAAGCCGGACAGCCGGGTCGGCCGCAGGAACAGGCCGGGCAGATAGCTGAGACAGCGGATCGGGGCAAATGCCTGAGACAAATGCCGAAGACGGTGGATCGAGGAGGATGCCCGGGACAAATGCCCAAGGCAGTGGATCGAGGAGGATGCCCGGGACAAATGTCCAAGGCAGTGGATCGGGAAGAATGTCCGGGAAAACGCCCGAGAGAAAGGAAAGGATTCCCCTGTAATGAAATATATCAACGAAGACATCAAGAGTGAAAACTTCAAGCCGGTCTATCTCCTGTACGGGGAAGAGCGCTATCTGAGAAATCAGTACAAGAATAAGCTGAAAAAGGCAATCCTGCCCGAGGATGATACGATGAATTTTTCGGCCTATGAGGGCAAAGGGATCGATGTGCAGCAGGTGATCAGCCAGGCGGAGACGCTGCCTTTTTTTGCAGAGCACAGATTGATCCTGATCGAGGAGAGCGGGTTTTTCAAAAAAGCGTGTCCGGAGCTTGCGGAGTATCTGCCGCAGATGCCGCAGGAGACGATTCTGGTCTTTGTCGAGGATGAAGTAGACAAGCGCTCGAAGCTGTTTAAGGATGTCAGGAAGATTGGGCGGGTGACAGAGCTCGCCCGGCAGGATGAGAAGACTCTGACGAAATGGGTGTCGGGGATGCTCCAGAAGGAGCAGAAAAAAATCACTGCAGGCGCCCTGAACCGTTTCCTTGAGATGGCCGGGAACGACATGGAGAATATCGCGCAGGAGCTGGAAAAGCTGCTGTCATACACGATGGATAAGGATGGGATCGAGCTTGCGGATGTGGAGGCGGTGTGCACGGTCACGACGGAGAATCGTATCTTTGATATGCTGCGCGCTGTGACAGAAAGGCGCCAGAAGGAGGCGCTGGATCTCTATTATGACCTGCTCTCGCTGAAGGAGGCGCCGATGCGGATCCTGTTTTTGCTTGCACGGCAGTTCAATCAGATGCTTCAGCTGAAGGATCTGCAGGAGCAGGGGTATGCATCCCAGGATATCGCACAGAATGCAGGGATGAACCCTTACATCGTGAGGCGTATTCTTGGGCAGGCCAGCCGGTATTCCATGGAGAAGCTGCGCGCGATCCTGGAGGATTGCGTGAAGGCGGAAGAGGATGTAAAAACCGGCCGCCTCGGCGACCGGCTGGCAGTGGAGCTGCTGCTCGTAAAGCTCAGCAGTTAAGAAGGATCGCTCGTGACAGGCCGCTTTAAACTTGTGCGGCCTGTCTTTTAAGCTGCACGAAGAATTAACTTTTAGATAATGTATTCGTACATACAAACAACGTGGCAGAAGCTGCCCGCCATCACGAACAGGTGGAAAATCTCGTGCGAACCGAAGTTTTTGTGCAGGCTGTTGAACACCGGGAGCTTCAGCGCGTAGATTACCCCGCCGACCGTGTAGAAGATGCCGCCGGCGAGCAGCCAGAGGAAGGCCGGGCGGCTTAAGAGCGTCATGAGCTGGCCGAACACGGACAGGCAGGCCCAGCCCATCGCGATGTACAGGACGGAGGAAAACCATTTCGGGCAGGTGATCCAGCAGGCCTTGACCAGCATACCGATCACGGCAATCGCCCAGACTGTGATCAGAAGAAGCTTCCCGTCGTGGGGTTCGAGGACGAGCAGGCAGACCGGCGTGTAGGAGCCTGCGATCAGCACGAAGATCATCATGTGGTCGATCTTGCGGAACACGCGCAGCTTCTTTCCGCTTAAGTTTACAGAATGGTAGAGCGCGCTCGCGCCGTAGAGCAGAACCATGCTTGTCATGAAGACGGCCATGGCGATAATCCCGGTGCGCCCGACCTGGATGGACGCCTTGGCGAGCGTAGGGATGAAGGCAAGCAAAGCGAGCACCATGCCGATAAAATGTGTGATCGCGCTGCCGGGTTCGCGAATGGATCGTGTCATAAAAACCCCTCCTTTTCGGATATCTGCGGAAAAAGCCTGCGCCGATCCGGATACCCACTGCGGAGGCAAGCACTTTTTCTGCAATATCAGTATGCACAAGAATGTTGAAATTATGAGATATAGTTTTAAAAACTACGTATGGAATATCTAGATACTACTACATGAAATAAGATGTGTCAAGAGAAAAAACAACAACAGCAAAACAAATGCGGTGGAATACGAAATGCCTGTCTGCAGACAATTTCGCATTCCACCGTATTTACAAGAGAAACGCATACTCTCTGATTGTATTATTCTCTGGATACGAAGACGATCCCGAACGCGCCCGGGCCGATGTGGGTTCCGATCGTGGAGCCGATCTGCAGGCGGTTGGCTGTGCGGATGCCTTCCCTGTGCAGCTTGTCTTCGAAGGCGACGCAGTTCTCATCGCCGTAAGAATAGATGGTGTAGGAAGGGAAGCGGTTGTCGACGCCGAGCTCCTCCATATGCCGGATGATGGACATGATCGCTTTGTTCTTGCCGAGGCATTTTCCGAGGATGCCGATCCCGCCCTCGACGGTGACTGTGATGATCGGCTTGATATTCGCGAGGTCTCCGATCGCGGCGGCAGCTTTGCTGATCCTTCCGCCGCGCCCCAGGAATTCGAGCGTGTTCAGCGCGGCGAGCACTTTGACGCGCGATTTGATCGCCTCGAGCTTTCGCACGATCTCGGGCGCGGCCTTGCCCTCGTTCCGCAGCTGCAGGGCGTAATCGGCCATCACCTTGATCGTGTAGGTGGCGGAACGAGAGTCGATCAGATATATCTTGTCATAGCCCACCATGTTTTTCGCCATCTGGGCCGTCTGGAATGTGCCGCTCAGCTCGGACGAAAGGATAATGCCGATCAGCTCGTCGCCCTTGGCCTTCACGTCCTCAAAGATATCCAGAAAGGCCTGCGGGGACGGCTGCGAGGTCTTCGGGAAATCGCTGCTCTTCTGCAGGATCTCGTAAAACTCGTCTCTGCCCATGTCAAACCCGTCCACATAGCTTTTCTCGCCGATCGCGATGCTGATCGGCACGAGATCAAAGCCTTTCTGGCGGATTTCCTCGATGGAGTAATCGGAAGAAGAATCTACCAATATTCGGATCATTTTCATACCTCCAATAGATCGAACTTGACGTTGCTCAAAATTGTGCTGACCAAAATTGCACTGTCAAAAATTGCGCTGCCTCAAATTTATATTGTCCAAAGCTGCGCTGCCGCTCACTCTGAAAGATTTTTCTCTATTTTCTTGTGCAAATTTTTTTCAGAATACAGTTATCAGTATAAAGGATATGGCTTGTCCCGTCAATCAAATCATTTCCTGTGGGTTCTGCCTTTGGTTTCTGCGGGCCAGGAACAGTAACGAACAGGATTCCGGCTCAGTCGTGCCGTTCCCACTCATTGTGAAAACACTCGCAGAAGCGGGCGGCGAACGCGGGCTCCTCGCCGTGTGCATAGAGATGGGAGATATCGCCGTAGGAACTCATGCGGAACACGGCGATGCCTTCCCGACGCTCCTCCGTGACAAATGCAGCGACCGAGGAAGGCGCTGCGCAGAATCCGTGCCAGAGTACCATCGGTGAAATCCCCAGCAGGTGTCCGGTCAGGACACAGCCGGAGCCGAAGTGACAGAAGAGCGCAATTGTGTCGTTGTTCGGCTGCTCTGCGCGGTAGAAGTGCCCGTCCCGCACGTAGCCGTGGGAAGCCAGCAGACGGTCGAATTCTTCCGTTACCCATTTGTACTCTTCCGGAACGTTTCCCGCACGCAGTACATCGGAATCGGTTCAGCGATCGTAATGGTAGAAGTTTTCCTGCCTTGTCCAGTCCTGCGGCAGCCAGTCCCAGGCGATACTCTCGCCGTTCCGGTCGGGACGATGGATGCGGGGCGCAAATTCCCGAAGCCATTCGCACTCGACAGCCTTGCGTCCCAGTTTCTCGAGCGTCGGCCTTGCAGTGTCCCTGGCCCTGCCGAGCGGTGAGACATAGAACGCCCGGATGTCCAGCCGGCAGAGCCGCTCCGCGAGAAGCTGCGCCTCCCGGCGGCCTTTTTCAGTCAGAGAATCGATTGCGTAATCGGGGTCACCGTGACGGATGATCAAAAGCTTCATGAATATCCTCCTGCGAGATGAACGATAGTAGAGATTATCATAGCTCATAATGACCTGTTTGAAAAGATTAAATTTTTCAATTCTTTATATCAATTCTCTATATGACCGCTGCGGGAGTCTTTCGGAGATTCCCCGAATTTTCTGCGGTACGCGCGGTAAAACGCGGCATAGCTTGCAAATCCGCTGCGCAGGCACGCGTCCGTCACGGACAGGCCGGACTGGATCAGTGTGCGCGCGGCGAACAGGCGCTTTTCCGTGATGTAGGAACCGATCGTGTAGCCGGTCTCCCGCCGGAACAGGTGCATCAGATAGGATCGGTTCAAATAGCAGGCCTCCGCTATGCGGTCCACCGAGAGTTCATCTGACAGATGCCTGTTGATGAAGGCGAGGATCGAGAGAACCTGCGGATTAGCCCCGGACGCGGCGGGAAAAGAGATATCTCCGCCGTCGAGCGTCCGGTTCAGAAGGATCAGAAACTGAAGGAGCACGGACTGCCGGTAGAGCAGGGCTTCCGCCGCAGAGAGAGCTGTGGGGCGGGCCGCCGCGGCCGCGGGTTCAAATTGGCAGGAAGCTGTATCTTTCTTTGCCGCAGGTTCGAACTGGTGAAAAGCCGCATCCTCCTTCGCTGCCGCGACCAGTTCACGGTATTGCGGGTACAGGCGGCTTTCCTGGAAGCGATCGATGCGCAGGACGTGCGAGCGGCGGGCGGAGCACAGGGAAAAACAGCGCCCCAGATCTGCGCCGAGCGTGCGGTACTGCTCGAACAGTGTCGACGACAGATAGAGGATCAGGCGGCGGTAAGGCGTCTCGTCGTGGACGACGGGTCTGTGCACCTCCCCGGCCGGCACAAGCACGATGTCGTACGGCTGGAGCTGGTAGGTCTCCCCCTCAATGTAATAGCTCACACTGCCGCTCACGAAGAGCAGCAGCTTGTGGAAATCGTGGTAATGGCTTTGAAAATCACGCGCCTCCGCGCTGGTCAGGTAAAAAATGCGGAAATCGCTGTTCAGATAGCCTGTTTTCTGGAAGGTGGACATCGCTGCACCCCCTTGCTGTCTTATTTTTGAAAAAGAATAACACCGAAAGACATTATTTGCAAGGTAAAAAGCAGAATACTAGTTTTTCTTGAAGAAAATGGCGAGTATAATGAAAACAATAAAAGCAAGAGAAAGCGAAATCAGGTGCTTGCAAACAAGACAAAAACGGCCGTGAAACGGCTGGGTCCGGGCTCCGGGACAAGGGACAAGGGACAAGGAAGCGTTCGGACGGTCTGATTGGGAGAAGGGGGTAAACGTGCATGGAACTGACGTTGAGTATGTATCAGAGCTTTGGCAACGACTATCTGATCTATGATTGCCTGAAGAATGACTATGAACTGAAACCGGAGGATATCCGCCACATCTGCCACCGCCAGTTCGGCGCGGGCTCGGACGGCATTCTGGTGGGACCGCTGCAGATCTTCGGCAAGATGGGCGTGAAGATCTACAACCCGGACGGAGGCGAGGCGGCGATCAGCGGCAACGGTATCTGCATCTTCGCGAAATACCTCAAGGATGCCGGCTATGTGGTCAAGAAGGAATTTGTGCTGCAGACGCAGAGCCGCGAGGTGACGGTCCGCTATCACAACGAAGAGGCGAAGGAGATGACAATCTCGATGGGCAAGCTCTACTGCGGACAGACAAAGCCTGTCGAGGAGGGCGCGGATCAGACGAAGAGCGAGCAGGTTCCGGTTGTCTATGAGGGAGAGTCGTACTGCGGCACCTGTGTATGGATGGGCAATCTGCACTGCATCATACCGATGAAGGAGATCTCTAAGGAGGCCGTCTGTAAGATCGGCGCGGAGCTTGAGAAATCCGGGCGTTTTCCGGACGGGATCAACACGCAGATCATCCGTATCGCGGACAAGAACAATATTTACACAGAGGTCTATGAGAGGGGCGCCGGCTACACGCTGGCGTCGGGCAGCAGCTGTTGTGCGGCCGCCGGGGTAGCTTACCAGCTCGGCCTGACCGACCCGTGCGTGTACGTGCATATGCCGGGCGGCGTGCTGACCGTGAAGGTCGACGAGAACATGAACGCCCATATGACCGGCAGCGCAGACTATATCGGCCGCATGACTCTGTCGGATGAGTTCCTGCGGAAATACCAGATTGGCTGATCCGGGTATTCTCATATCGAACGATTTTGTTTTTGAACTAATGACAGGACCGGCAGGGTGCCCGAACACTCTGCCGGTCTTGGCTCGGGAGGGTCGCCGGATGCAGATACGGATAGAACCATCGCGGGAGATTCGTAAAAATTATAATACGATCGCAAAGCTCTGCCGGGAGTCGGGAGCTCCGGTCTTTATCACCAAAAATGGAATGGGCAATCTGGTTGCGGTCTCGTTGGAGCAGTTCTGCATGCGGGAGAGCCGGATCGAGTTTCGGGAAAGGCTGGTCGACATTGAGAAGAACCGCCGGAAAGGCGTGAAGGATTTTTCCGTGGCGGAGGTCAGACGGCGGCTGCTCGGGCTGATTGAAAATTACAACCTTTTAAAATTGACAGAAGAGAATGAATATCCGGCGCGGGAAAAGCATCCGCCAGAGTGAGGAGAGGAGCGCCGGGGGAGGGACGGTATTATAATGGAAGTTTATCATGGAAGGCCGGCGGATCCTGACGGTCGGCTGCCGAAGGAGCTGGCAGTGTACGATCTGCTGGACGAGCTGGCTATTTCTTACGAGAGGGTCGATCACCGGGCGCTGATGACGATCGCGGACTGCGATGAGGTGGACGCGACGCTCGATATCCGCATCTGCAAGAATCTGTTCCTGTGCAACCATCAGAAGACAAGCTTTTACCTGCTGATGATGCCGGGAACGAAGAAGTTTGTGACAAAGGAAGTCTCGCATCGGATCGGCTCCGCGCGCCTGTCGTTCGCGGATGAGTCTTATATGGAAGAATTTCTCAACATTACACCCGGCTCTGTCAGCATCATGGGCCTGATGAATGATGCCGGGAACCGGGTGCAGCTGCTCATCGACCGCGAGGTCGCCGAGTCGGAGTACGTGGGCTGCCATCCGTGCGTCAACACCTCAAGCCTGAAGCTGCGCACACAGGATGTGCTCACGAAATTCCTGCCGGCGGTTCACCACGCGTATCAAATCCTGGATCTGTGAAATTTGTGTTCTGCAAAATGCAGCCCCAAAGTACAGCCCGTGCGGCAGATTGGAAGCGCCTGCGGTTTGCCGCAGGCGCAGACTGCACTTAGCGAATACAAATTACAGCTTAATGTTCTTAAACAAAGACGCCAGAGAGGTGGTCGCCTCTTCCGCCTTCGGCAGGTGGAAGGTCTCTTCCTCGATTGCCTCCGCGGCCACGTCTTCGAGAGCCTTCATGCTCAGGCTGATCTTGCCATCCTTGACGCCAATGATCTTTACTTTTACGGTCTGGCCTTCCTTGAGTACAGCCGCCGGGTGCTTGATGCGCTGCTGGCTGATCTGCGAGACGTGAACCAGCCCGGAGAGGCCGTTGCCGAGATTCACAAACGCGCCGTACGGCTGCAGCGTCTCCACCGTGCCCTCGGTCACAAGGCCGACCTGTACGTTGGAGATCCTGTTTTTGCGCTCTTCCTCAGCCTTCTCGCGCAGGATGTCGCGCGCGGAGAGGACGAGACGCTTCTCTGCCGGATCCGCCGTGATGACACGCACTTCAATCTCACGCCCGACGAACTCGTCGAGATTTTCCACATAATTCAGCGACAGCTTGGACGCCGGGATAAAGCCGCGGATGCCTTCGACGTATGTAGTCACGCCGCTCTTGACCGCTTCGCTGATCTTGACCGTGATGTTGGACTGATCCTTCTGCAGCTGCTGCAGACGATCCCAGCCGAGCACGGCTGCCGCGGCCTTCAAAGAGAGCTGGATGCGGCCCTGCGCGTTGTCGCGGCGGATCACGGTCGCAGAGACGGGCTGTCCGGTCGTAAAGCTTCTGAGGGAGAAGGCCGGATCGTCGCTGGCGTCCTCGCGGCGCACCACACCCTCGGCGTGGATGCCGAGATCGATTACCAGCTCCTCGTCAGAGATCCCGATGACAGTGCCATTCAGGATATCGCCCTCGTGGATCGGCTTCATGGAAGCTTTGATCGCATCCTCGTAGTCTGCCATGCTTTCGGCCGGCTCTGCCGGTTTGGCAGGTGCTTCGGCTGATGCAGGCTCAGCCGCATCTGACGCCGCGGATCCGGCAGGAGCTTCCGGGGTCTCTGGTGTCTCCGGTGCTTCTGGTACTTCTGGCGTCTCCGGAATCTCTGCTGCCTCTGGTGTTCCCGGGATTTCAGGAGCTTCCGGCGCTGTCGGGATCTCCGGCGTCTCCGGCACTTCCGGCGTGCTCCCGTTCTCAGGGGTCTGTGCTGTCAAAATTTCTTCGCTCATAAATCTGATTGCCTCCGTTCACATATATTTGGAGCCTGCGACTCACAGCCATACAGCCGTATGCCCGCAGCCCCATATTATTTTCTTATTTTATCACAGCATTTGCCGTTTGGATACCAGAAAAAAGCGAAAAATGAGAAAATAGTTTCACAAAAAGAGAAAGAGGTGCTATACTTAGAGCCGAAAGGTGTGAAAATATATGAAAACGCTCATCGAAAATATGCGGAACGGCGTCGATGAGGCCGGAATCCGCCGCGCGGGCGAGCTTCTGCGCCAGGGCGGGCTGGTCGCCTTTCCCACAGAGACTGTGTACGGGCTGGGCGCGGACGCGTTGGACGCGGAGGCTGCGGCGAAGATTTACCGGGCGAAGGGAAGGCCGTCAGACAATCCTCTGATTGTACATATTGCGGACTGGGATGCGATCGGCAGGATTGCGGCCGATATCCCGACGGAGGCGAAGCGGCTTGCGGATGCGTTCTGGCCGGGACCGCTCACGATGATCCTGAAAAAGTCGGAGGTCGTGCCGTTCGCGACGACGGGCGGGCTTGAGACAGTGGCGGTGCGCCTGCCGGACCATGAGGTGGCGCGCGCGCTGATCCGTGCGGGGGGCGGGTATGTTGCGGCGCCGAGCGCGAACACGTCCGGGAGGCCGAGCCCGACAAAGGCGGAGCACGTCGCGCAGGATCTGGACGGAGTGATCGATATGATCATCGATGGCGGGGACGTAGAGATCGGCATCGAGTCCACGATTGTCGATCTGACCGAAGGTCGTCCCACGATTCTGCGGCCGGGCTATATCAGCAGGGAGATGCTTGCCGGCGTGCTTGGAAGGGTAGAGGTGGATCGTGCGCTTTTCGCGGAGGATGAGCATCTGAGGCCGAAAGCTCCGGGGATGCGCTACCGGCATTATGCACCCAGGGCGCAGCTTTTTATCGTGGAGGGCGCGCAGCAGCGCGTGCGGGAGACGATCAACGCGCGGGCGGCGGAGAATGCAGAAAAGGGGCGCTGCACGGGCGTGATCGGGACGGACGAATCGCAGGATTACTATGCAAATGCCCTTGTGAAGTCGATCGGTTCGCGGACGGACGAGAGCTCGATTGCGCGGCATCTGTACAGTATTCTGAGGGAATTTGACGAGTCGGAGGTCAGCGTGATCTACTCGGAGTCGTTTGACACCCCGCAGATGGGACAGGCGATCATGAACCGTCTGATTAAAGCGGCCGGGCATCAGATCATTTCGGTTTAGGATGCATTTTGACAGGGATTGCCGCGGTTTCCCGGGCAGATTTCCGGCCGGCAATGCTACACAGCGAGGAGCTGATTCATTTTGAGACGATATGACAGGTTAATTTTTGTAAGCAACAGCGATACGGCGCTCGGCCCGATGGCGGAGGCGATCCTGCAGAGCAAGTTTCTGCTTGATGTACTTGAGGTGACCTCCAGGGGGGCGGTTGTCCTGTTCCCGGAGCCGGTCAATCCGAAGGCGGAGGCGGTGCTGGTCAGCAACGGCCTCACGATGAAGGATCATATGAGCGCCCCGCTTCTCGCGGAGGATTTCGACGAGCGGACGCTGATTCTCGTGACGGATGGAAGCGTGCGCCAGAAGCTTCAGAATCAGTTCGGGGAGCTGGCGGAAGGGATTCAGACGCTCGGGGAGTTCGTCGGGGATGCGCGCGAGCCTTCCAATCCGTACGGCGGGTCGCTGGCGGATTATGGCGTGTGTTTTGGAGAACTGGATGTTTTGATCGCGAAGCTGGTGCTTCAGCTGAATGAGGAGGAATTACTATGTTAGCAATCGGATGTGACCAGGGCGGCTATGAGCTGAAACTGGAGGTTATGAAGTATCTGGACGGCAAGGGGATCGAATATAAGGACTGCGGTACCTACTCCCCGGCCTCGGTAGACTACCCGGTCTACGCGCGGGCGGTTGTGAAAGAGATCTTGTCTGGCAGCTGTGAGAAAGGGATCATCATCTGCGGCACCGGGATCGGCGTCTCGATGGTGGCGAACCGCTACAAGGGGATACGTGCGGCGCTGTGCGGCGACTGCTTCAGCGCGGAGGCGACCAGGCTGCACAACGACGCGAATGTCCTGACGATGGGCGCGCGCGTGGTGGGTCCGGGCCTTGCCTGCAAGATCGTGGACACTTTCCTGAACACGCCGTTTTCCGGCGAGGAGCGCCATGTGCGCAGGGTAAAGATGATCGACGAGGAGTGAGCGGCAGGCCGGCCGCAGAGGAGGGCGGAGGCCTGCCCCGTCGGTCCGCGGAAGAGGCCGGCGGTTTATCCGCAGATATCCTCGAGATCGATCAGCCATACATTTCCTGTCTCGCGTGCGGCGAGGCGCAGCTCCTCTGTAAAGCCGGAGGTGGAGAAGATACAACAGTAACGGGTCAGCTTTCCGAACGCGTCGATCGGCATCAGAAGCTCGTCGAGCAGTCCCTTGCCAGCCGGCTCTGCGCTGCTGTGGCAGACGCCGAGCACGGTGTGGTGTTCGTCCATCGCCACGAGCGGGATGCGGAAGAACGGTTCGCGTTTTGTGCCGCCGGTCCACCAGGCGCCGGTGTGCTTGTAGACAAAAGGAGTCTGGTCGGTGCCGGCCAGGCGTTCCAGGTATTCGGCGCAGACGGTCTCGAAGACGGGACACAGGTATTCGTCGAGCGCCGGAAGCACCTGCTGCTCATAGACCTGAGGACCGTGCCCGAGCAGGATTTCGCTGAGGTTCGGGCCGACGAAGCGGTACCAGAACCGCGTCATGTGGTCTGCAAACTGATAACGTACTTTTTTTGCGGATTCCCCGGCAGCGGGGAATTCTTTGCGCAGCAGGCCGAGAGAAATCAGAACGCCAAGGTATTTCGCGCATTTATTCGTGCCGATGGCGGCTTTTTCGGAGATGTCGGTCAGCCTGCTGCAGCCGGAGGCGATGATCTCCAGAAGATAATTGTAGGTAGAGATTTCGCGCAGCTCCCTGTGAAGGACGTCCATTGGAGCCATGAGCGTGGGAGAGTCCGCGGTGAAAAAAAGCTTCAGGATATTCTGGCGCGCGGGAAGCTTCGGCTGGATCCTGGGCAGACAGGAGGGGAAGCCTCCCGTTACCCCGTACAGGAGGAGCTGTTCCTTCGGGGTGAAGCCGGAAAGAGAGGGCTGGCATACGGAAAACGGCAGTACATCCAGAAACGCCCGCGCTGTGATCGCGTCGAACGGCTTGCGGATCGGAGCCTCCATAAGCTCGCCGGCATAGCTGACCGAGGAGCTCGAGACGATCAGGAATATTTTTCCGCTCTGGAAATCATGCTGCACCGCATCTGAGAAGTCCTCCATGAAATCCGGGCAGTTCCATGCAAGGTTCTGAAATTCGTCGAGCACGAGAACCAGCCGGCGGGAAAAGGAAAAATCAGAGAGAAACGAGAAGGCCTGCCGCCAGCTTTCGAAGAAGCCGGGCATTTTCCGCGCGCTGAGGCTGCGGGCCGTCTGACAGTAGAAGGCGTTCAGCTGCCCCGCGGGGACGTTCTCCTGGGCGGAGAAGAACAGAGTCGCCTTGTCGCGGCAGAACTCGCGGATCAGGCTGGTTTTTCCGGTGCCATACCGCCCATAGAGAAAAATAAAGGAGAACTGGACACGGTTATAGAGCGCATTCAGCTTTTTGATATCGTTCGTAAAAAATGAATTCATGATCCTGCTCCTTATCTGTGAGGATGATACGTGCAGGTTTAGTATAGTAGACAGAAAATACAATGTCAATAAAAAGCAAACTTGTGAGATGATATTTTTTCGCAAAAAGTCTTAATTTTAAGAATCTTTTTATTTACGTGAGAAAAAGATTGTACTATACTATATAAGGTGTATTATGTTGTTGGCAATATCAGCAATATCAGCCGTGCATCCGGGGGCGGGTGCCGCGGCTTGAATGGGGAGGATTTATAATGAATAAGAGGTTTAGGAAACTGGCGGCTATTGTTCTCGCATCGACGCTGCTTGTGCAGAGCGGGTCGATGGCTCTGGCGGATGAAGTTCCGACAGAAGCATCCACGGGAGAGGTTCAGACGGAAGCGCCCACCGAGGCGCCTACGGAGGCTCCGACTGAGGCGGTGACGGAAGCTCCTACAGAGGCTCCGACGGAAAAACAGACCGAGGCACCTACGGAAGCTCCGACTGAGGCACCTACGGAAGCTCCCACAGAAGCGCCTACGGAAGCCCCGACCGAGAGACAGACCGAGGCTCCCACGGAAGCCCCGACTGAGGCTCCGGCCGAGAAGCAGACGGAGAAGGCGACCGAAGCTCCGCAGGAGAAATCGGAAGAGAAGGACGATAAGAAGAACGACAAGCAGGACGGCGAAAAGTCTGAGGAGGCTTCTACGGAAGTGCAGACGGAGCGTTCCGAGCGTGAGAATGACGGGAAAAAGTACTCCGCTTCCGATCTGGTTGGGAAGCTTCAGGATGCACTGCCGTATCTGTTTGCGGCGAACGTGGTAGACGCGCCGGAGGAGCTCCTGGAAGCGCAGGCGGTGGCGGAAGACGCCGAGGGCAGCGCTGTTTTGGAGCATTTAAAAGATTTTTCCCTTGCCCTCGCGAACGCGCAGGCTTCTTCTGACGTTCAGGTGATCAATCTGTATGCGGACGAGGACGGTACCCTGGATACGGCTCAGCTCGATGAGCTCTATGACGACCAGACGATTGATGTCACGAATCAGTACTGTGTAGTCAATGTGATTGCGGACAGCGAGGATCAGGCATTAAGCTTTTCCGGATATAAGATGGAGCTGTCCGGGAAGGCCGTGGAATACACAGAGGGCACTGAGCCCGGGGATATTCTGTACAATTTTGCTTCCCTGGATGAGAACGGGGAGGAGTTTACCGCTTATAAAGGAAAGCTTAGTTTAAGCGGCGCAGGCGGACTGCAGGGAGCGTTCCTGGCTCCGGAGGCAGACGTGACGCTTCGCTCGGATCTGGCCGGCACGGTATATGCAGACCATGTGACAGTGGCGGATACCGTCACGGAGCTCATGCAGATCACATTTGCCACAGAGCGCCAGCCGGTGGCCGAGGCGGAGACAGAAGAAGCAGAAACCGGGGAGACTGAAACCGAAGCAGCCGAGACCGGGATGACGGAGGAGACTGCGGCCGAGGAGACAGAGACAGAGTCGGCCGGGGTTGAGGAGACAGAGACAGAATCGGCTGAGATAGAGGAGACCGGAGCCGAAGAGACAGAGACAGAGTCGGCCGGGATTGAGGAGTCCGGCCAGCTGACCGTCGCGCTTGATACGGATGCGCCGATGGAGGCAGAGGAAACGCAGGCCACGGAGCCGGAGACGGGCACTGCCCGGATTACGCTTTCCGTGAAAGCGCTTTTCAAGAACATATCGCTCCGTGCTCTTGTGGCGAATGACACAGGACTTCCGTATATTGCGCTGTTCCGCAAGGCGGAAGAGACAGAAGGGGGCGCCGGCGAGACGAACCCGGGCACCAGCGAGACGAACCCAGGCACTGGTGAGACGAACCCAGGCACTGGTGAGACAAACCCGGGCACCGGCGAGACAAATCCGGGTACCGGCGAGACGAACCCGGGCACCGGCGAGACGAACCCGGGCACCGGCGAGACGAACCCGGGCACCGGCCAGACAAATCCGGGTGTCGGCGAGACGACTCCGAAGGACACATTGGTGCCCAACATGGTAAAGCAGCCGGTATTTGCCGCAGATGCGGACACCGGTACGATCACGTTTGAGAACCTGAGCAAGGGCACATATGTCCTGAAGCTCACGGATAAGGATGGAAATGAACTGCCGCTGGAGGGCGCGGGCGGAACTTTATATTATCCGGCTCTGCAGCGGGAGCAGGGCACAGACTCCATGCAGAATACGCTGGAGATTGAGGTGCCGGACAATACAGCTGCCGTTGAACCCACACAGGGATTGATCCTGGATTATGGGATCGACGCGGCAAACTATCCGAAGGATTCCTTCTATTATACGGCGAAGATAACGGTAAAGAAGACGCTGAAGGACAGCAAGGGAAAGGCGAAGGAGACGAAGGATACCTTCTACGCGGCCCTGTATACGGATCCGGAGTGCAGGACGCCGCTGACTGAGACGCTGACAGACGTCACGACAAACACCTCGACGGAGGCGCCGATTCTGTTTACCTTCAATATGAGCGGAAAGTCTACGGCGGAGGTTTCACGGGAGCTGAAGGTGCGGAGCGCTTCAATGGTCTGCTACCTCGCCGAGACGAATAAGAACGGAAAGCAGATCTCAGAGGGCAAGGACTACGGCGGAAATAAGATCAACTTTACGATTACGCTGCAGGGCAGTGCAGAGGGAGATACGACGGGGAAGATTGAGATAACCCCGGAGAATACCAACGTTTTCCCATCGATCACAAACCAGCTGAAGGCTGCGGTTGTCCGTGCCGGAGTGCTGCACGGCAAGAAGCATATCTCCGACGTGGCGCTTGTGATCAAGAATAAGGATGGCAAGATCGTCTCTGTGACAGGCACGGAGAAAGCGTTTATGTCCGGCTCAGACTATATTGAGCTGACGGGTCTTGCGGATGGGGAGTACTACCTGTCTGAGATCAACGCTCCTTCCGGCTATGGACCGGCAGAGGATCAGCCTTTCACGGTAGAGGAAGGCAAAGTGACGACGGTTGCGCTTGAGAACGGGACTTTGAAGACGACCGACTACAAGCTGACCGTGTCGAAGCAGGTATATAACGGCGAGTATCAGCTGTATGCGCAGGATCCCACGGGCCAGTATGAGAGCAACCGGACGTTCTATGTCGCGCTGTTTAAGGATTCGGGCCGCAAGATCAAGGTCAGTGACGTCAAGAAGATCGTGATGACCGGATTGTCCGTTTCCGTGCCGTTTGAGAATCTGGAACAGGGCGCGACCTATTATGTGACAGAGACGGATCAGTATGGAGAGGTAAGGCGCAGCAACAACAGCCTCCAGATTAAATACGCGAGCGGCGGCGAGGTGTCGATGGACGCCCGTGAGAAGACGACGACAGTACAGAATGTCTACAGCAGGAGACTGGCCGGCTACCGCTACACGGGTACGCTGACGATCACGAAGCGCGTGACGACTGCCGCAGGGACAGCGAAGGCGGTGTCGGATACCTTCTATGTGGGAATGTTCCGAAACGCTGATTACTCTGATACTCCGGCGGCGATCGTCAGCCTGAAGCTTGACAACAAGTCCTCTGTTTCCGTGAGGAGGAGGATCGTGCTCTCCGGTGAAAACGACGCCACCTACTATCTGGCTGAGGTTGACGCGAGCGGAAAGCGGCTGGAGAATTCTGACACCTTCGGCTACACCGTTTCGATCGATCAGCCGTCTGTGACGATCTCAAGAGGAGACGACAAATCGGTGATCGTCACAAACCAGGAGAGATCCTCCAAGGTGACTCTGTATCTGACAAAGCGTGTATATGACGGGACGGCGCTGCACCCGGTGACGGATACGTTCTATATGGGGCTGTTCAAGGATCCGCAGTTTACAAAGCTCTACACGAACCCGATTCCGGTAAGCCTGAAGAATCAGAGTGAGCTGACGCTGAAGCTTTCCCTGAATCTCGGAACGGCGGACAAGGCGACGATCTACATTGCGGAGGTAGATCAGAGCGGAAGAGTGATCCGGGACGAGAGCCAGTTTGGCTACAACATAAGAGCGGTCAATGCAACGGCAGTGTTTACTCAGCAGACACGGGAGATACAGACGATCTTCCTGAACTCAGTCTATGGCTCGGCTACGCAGGATGACTGGAAAGAGATCATGACGGATGAAAACAATATTCCGTCCTATGGCGGCGGAGGCGGCGGAAGCGGAAGCTGGGACGGCTGGTACGGCGGAAACGGCGAGGTAGATCCGAACGCCGGTACGGCTTCTGTCCAGACCGGTGATGAGACGCCGATTGCGCTGTATGTCGGGCTCCTCGTGGCTGCAGTGATCGTGCTGATACTGCTTTTGGTTCTGAGGATGAGAAAGAAGGGCCGCAAGTAGGCGACGGGCGCGAAAAGGCTCAAAATCAGAAAAATAAAAAGAACAAAAAGAACAGAAAGAGCGAGGAATAATCGCGCAGCTTTCCAAATAGGTATAATAATAAACCTGTTGGGGGTTTCGCGGTGAGTCGACAGAGCGAAAAACAAAAAAAGAACACTGGCAGGGAGGCGCCGGAGCTGTCCTCCGGTATCCCTGCAAAGCTAATCCAGTACCTGATGCTTATAATGCTTCTGGTACTGGTTTTTCTTGTCTCGGCTTATGCCGGGCTTGCGGGCCGTGGGAAGGACAAAGGAGGAGAAGCGGCGGAACGTATGGGAACGACGGAAAGCACAGGCGGAGATTCAGGTACGGATGGAGGCACAGACAGGGGAAACGGACTGGCTGCGGCTGAGGATAAAGCTGCAGGCAAAGCCGGCGGGAACGGCAATCAGGATGACAGCGATCAGGGCGATGGCAATCAGGATGACAGCAATCAGGGCGATGGTAATCAGGATGACAGCAATCAGGGCGATGGCAATCAGGGCGGCAGCGAGAAGAAAACGGATACCGGCAAAAAGGGAACAATCGTCCTGGATGCGGGGCATGGAGGCTTCGATCCTGGCGTATCCGGCTCGAGCGGCGTCGCGGAACGGGAACTGAACCTGATTTTTGCCCGGAAGCTCGAAGCTCTGCTTGAGGAGGAGGGATACCATGTCGTGCAGACCAGGCCGACGGAAGCAGGCCTGTACGATGAAGATCAGGCGCACAAGAAGGCACAGGATATGCAGCGTCGCTGTGCGGTGATAGAGGCCGCGCAGCCGCTCGCGACAATCAGCATTCATCAGAACAGTTATCCGGACAGTTCAGTTTCCGGACCGCAGGTGTTTTACTATGCACAGTCGAAAGAAGGAGAACAGCTTGCCTCCTGCATACAGGAATGCATGAACGAGCAGCTTGAGGTGGAGCGGCCGAAATCGCACAAAGGAAACGAGTCCTACTACATCCTGAAAAGGTCGGTGGGGACAGCCGTGATCGTAGAGTGCGGATTTCTCACCAACCCGGACGAGGAGCAAAAGCTTCAGGATGAAGCATACCAGAACCGGGCGGTGCGCGCCATCTGCGATGGAATCCTGAAGTACCTGGAAAGCGCGGCGGAGAAATAATTTCTTGCGGGAAGATGCGCACCTTGCCTTGCACGAGATTGAGAAGCGGGCTGAGTGAAGAAATAATTTCTTGCGGGAAGATGAGTACCTTGCCTTGCGCGAGATTTAGAAGCGGGCTGAGTGAAGAAATAATTTCTTGCGGGAAAATGCGTCCTGCGATATACTGAAATATATTTTGGCAGAGGCCGGAAGCGGGAGGTATGAGATGCGGATTGGAATGGGATATGATGTGCACCGCCTGACAGAGGGGCGGAAGCTGATACTGGGAGGAGTCGAGATCCCTTATGAGAAGGGCCTGCTTGGGCATTCGGACGCGGATGTGCTGATCCACGCGGTCATGGACGCGCTTCTGGGCGCGGCGGCGCTCGGGGATATTGGAAAACATTTTCCGGATACAGACGAGAAATACCGTGGGATTTCCAGCATAATCCTGCTGAAACAGGTGGGCGCGCTTCTTGAAGAAAGTTGTTTTGTAATCGAGAACATCGACGCGACCGTGATCGCGCAGCGCCCGAAGCTGCTGCCGTATATGGAGCAGATGCGCACGAACATCGCGGCGGCGCTCGGACTGGAGCCCGGCCGTGTGAATGTCAAGGCGACCACGGAGGAAGGGCTTGGCTTCACCGGAAGCGGCGAAGGAATCTCGGCGCAGGCTGTGTGCCTGCTGCAGCCGCTGAGTGATGTCATTGCAGACGACCGGATGCGTGCAGAACCGGCAGGATGTCCGCGCATATGCGATGGCATGGATCTGACCGCAGACGACCGGATGCGTGCAGAGTCGGCAGGATGTCCGCGTATATGCGATGGCATGGATCTGACCGCGGACGACCGGATGCGCGCAGAACCGGCAGGATGCCCGCGCATATATGCTGGCACAGCTGCGGATCCGGCCACGGACGATTCGGTGCGTCAGAGTGCCTGCCCCGGTTGCGGCGGGTGCGTTGTTTCATAGTATAACAAAAACTCCCTGCGAGAAGAATTTGTTTTTTACACAAACTAAGGGTGTAACACAAATTCTTGACGAAGGGAGTTTTTCTTATGCAGGAAAATCTTGCAATTGCATCTGTGCCGGTGCAGGATTGGGGCGCGCTCTTTGAGGCGGAGGAAGCGCTGCGTGTCGGCACGGTATTTCAGGATCTGAATAAGCCGTTTTTCGCGGCTCTTGATGATGAAAAGAATGGTTTCCCGCGCGGTTGCGCGGCGTCCGCAATGCAGCAGGGCGGCCATTGTGACGGAGGGGCTTTTTCACAGCGGAACAGCCATTGTGACGGCGGGGCTTCCCCGCAGCAACAGGAGCGGGAACAGATGATGGAGAAGATACAGGCAGTCAGCTTTGTGCTCGACGATGTGCGGCTGTACCTGGACACGCACCCGGACGACCGGCAGGGGCTGGCGCTTCTGAAGGAAAAGCTGGCTCAGCGGAAAACACTGCTGCTGGCGTATGCGCAGCAGTTTTACCCTCTGACTGTGGACTGCATGGCGGATCTCTACGAGAAAGATCCGTCGTCGGAGTGCTACTGCTGGCAAAAGGGGCCGATGCCATGGGAAGGAGCGTGTGTGTAAATGTGGATCTATGAGAAAAGACTGCAGTACCCGGTGAAGATCACGAAGACCTGCCCGAAGACGGCACAGCTGATCATCAGTCAGTACGGAGGGCCGGACGGCGAGCTCTCCGCTTCGATGCGCTATCTGGCGCAGCGCTACACGATGCCGGTGAAAGCCGTGGGCGGCCTGCTCACAGACATCGGCACGGAGGAACTCGGACACATGGAGATCATCTGCGCGATGGTCTACCAGCTCACGAAGAACCTGACGCCGGAGGAGGCGAAAACGGCCGGATTTGACGCCTACTATATCGACCACACGACGGCGCTCTGGCCTCAGGCGGCGGGCGGCGTGCCGTTTACCGCGAAGGAATTCCAGTCGAAGGGCGACGCGATCACCGATCTGACCGAGGATCTGGCTGCGGAGCAGAAAGCGCGCACGGTCTACGAAAATCTGCTGCGCGTGATCACGGATCCCGAGGTGCGGGAGCCGCTGAAGTTCCTGCGGACGCGGGAAATCGTGCATTTCCAGCGCTTCGGCGAAGCCCTGGAGCGGACGAAGGAGAAACTGGACGCGAAGAATTATTACTTCTATAATCCAGAGTTCGACAAGCAGTTTGCGGATATCGCAAAGTGAAAAGAATGCCCTGCCGGCCGCAGAATGCTGCGGTCAGCAGGGCATTTCAAGCTTGTCATAAGAGAAGAGGCATGTTAGAATCACAAAAGAAAAAGAAGCACGCCCGACAGGGATGCATGGCTTGCTGCTAAATACGAAGGGTTGGGGGAACGGAGAATGAATGGAAAAATTGAGACGCGTCTTGCGGCGCTGCGGTCGTTGATGAAAAAGAAAGGAATCGACGCATACCTGATTCCGACGGACGATTTCCACGCGTCGGAGTATGTCGGCGATTATTTCAAGTGCAGAGAGTACATAACAGGCTTTACCGGATCCGCCGGGACTGCGGTCGTGATGCAGAACATGGCAGGGCTTTGGACGGACGGGCGCTATTTTATTCAGGCGGAGCAGCAGTTAGCCGGCAGCGGCGTGACGCTGTTCAAGATGGGCGAGCCGGAGGTACCGACGATCCACGAATTTCTTGAGAAGGAGCTGGGCGCGGGGCAGTGCCTGGGCTTTGACGGGAGGACGGTCAGCGCGAAGGAAGGTGCAGAGCTCGGCGAGAAGCTCCGAAAGAAAGGCGTCCGAATCGACGACGCGGAGGATCTGGTCGGAGAGATCTGGACGGATCGTCCGGCGCTTTCCTGCGAGCCGGTGATCGAGCTTGGCGTGGAGTGGGCCGGAAAGACGCGCGCAGAAAAATGCGCAGAGCTGCGGAAGAAGATGGAGGAGGGCGCGGATGTCTTTTTGCTTGCCTCGCTCGACGACATTGCCTGGCTGCTCAACATCCGCGGCGGCGACGTGCAGTGCAACCCTGTCGTGCTCTCCTATCTGGCGATGACGCGGGAGGAGATTTTGCTGTTTGCGAATGAGAAGGCGTTCCCGGAGGAGGTGCGGCGCGCGCTCGAGGCGGACGGCGTGGCGCTGCGGCCGTATGACGCGGTGTACGCGTATGCGGCGTCTATCGGGAAGGCGCCTGGCAAGGATACAGATACGGCGTCCGGAAGTGTGAGAGACGATGCAGTGAATTCGGATCAGACGGAACAGACGTCTGGCGATGTCGTGAGCATGGGTCAGACGGAGCAGGCATCTGACGATACGTCTGCGCGTCGCATGAAGGTTCTGCTCTGCAGGAATGCGGTCAACAGCCGTCTTGTCAGCAGCATTCCGGCGGACGTGGAAATCCTGGACGAAGAGAATCCGACGCAGCTTTCGAAGGCGGTCAAGAACCCGACCGAGGTCACGAACGAGCGCATCGCGCACGAGAAGGACGGCGTGGCGCTGACCAAATTTATCTATTGGCTGAAGAAAAACGTGGGGAAGCTTCCAATCACAGAGCTGAGTGCGGCCGATCATCTGCATGAGCTTCGCGCCGCGCAGGAACATTTTATGGGAGACAGCTTTGAACCGATCATCGCGTACGGATCGCACGCCGCGATCGTCCACTATTCGGCGACGCAGGAGACGGACGTGCCGATCGAGCCGAAGGGGCTGCTGCTTGCGGACACGGGCGGACAATATCTCGAAGGCACGACGGATGTCACGCGGACGATTGTTATGGGATCCTTGACGGAAGAGGAGAAAAAATATTTCACGCTGGTGCTGCGGGGCACGCTGAACCTGGCGGATGTGAAGTTCCGCTACGGCTGCACCGGGCGCAATTTCGACTATATCGCACGAGAACCGCTCTGGAGAATGGGGGAGGATTTCAACCACGGAACCGGGCATGGCGTCGGCTATTTCCTGAACGTACATGAGGCTCCGAACGGCTTTCGCTGGAAGAAGGTGCCGGAGCGCGAGGACGACGTAGTGTTTGAAGAAGGCATGATCACATCCGACGAGCCGGGCTACTACGCGGAGGGCAAGTTCGGCATCCGCCACGAGAACCTGATTCTCTGCAAGAAAGCGGAGAAGACGGAATTCGGGCAGTTCATGTGCTTCGAACATCTGACGATGGCGCCGTTCGACCTCGAAGGGATTGTGCCAGAGCTTTTGACAGAGCGCGAGCGAACACTTCTGAACGCTTACCACGCGAAGGTCTACGAGACGATTGCCCCGCAGTTGGATCCGGAGGAGCGGGAGTGGCTTGCGCAGGCGACGCGGGCGATCTAGGTTTTGAGATTAAAAATTTCGTCTTCACGAGTTTGGAGAACTTTGACGAGGAAGCTTTGTGACACTTCCTTTCCTTTTTTATTTATTGTACGGAAGATGTCAATCACTTTGAGGAAAAAGCGGTTATTCGTGCGGGAAGCCGTGTAGAAAAGAATTGACAAAAAGGGCGATTTTGCATAGACTTGAAATGCGGCGGTGGTGGGGAGTCATCAGGACAATGCAGCAAGAGATCCTGCCGCGAAAGATAAGGTAAATTTTGTATGGGCTTTTGCGAGAATAGTAGAAGAGAAGAGGAAAGCAGATGAAGGTATTTAACACGCAGAGCAGGCGCAAGGAGGAGTTTGAGCCGCTCGTGCCGGGCAAGGTGAGTATGTATGTGTGCGGCCCGACGGTCTACAATTTTATTCATATCGGAAACGCGCGGCCGATGATTGTGTTCGACACGGCCAGGAGATACATGGAGCACAAGGGCTACGAGGTCAACTACGTCTCAAATTTTACGGACGTGGACGACAAGATCATCGCGAAAGCAATCGAGGAGGGCGTGACGGCGCAGGAAATCTCTGAGCGCTACATCGCGGAGTGCAAGAAGGACATGGAGGGCATGAATGTGAAGCCCGCCACAACGCACCCGCTGGCGACGCAGGAGATCGATGGGATGATCGAGATGATCCAGACGCTGATCGACAAGGGCTACGCCTACGATGTGGACGGCACGGTTTATTTCCGGACGAAGAAGTTCAAGGATTATGGCAAGCTGTCGCACAAGAATCTGGACGATCTGCGCTCGGGTAGCCGCTCCCTGCTCGTGACGGGCGAGGATCAGAAGGAGGATCCGCTCGACTTCGTGCTGTGGAAGCCGAAGAAGGAGGGCGAGCCGTCGTGGCCGTCGCCGTGGAGCGACGGGCGGCCGGGCTGGCATATCGAGTGTTCCGTGATGGCGAAGAAATATCTCGGCGAAGAGATCGACATCCACGCGGGCGGCGAGGATCTGATCTTCCCGCACCACGAGAACGAGATCGCGCAGAGCGAGTGCTGCAACGGCAAGCCGTTCGCGAAGTACTGGCTGCACAACGCGTTCCTGAACATCGACAACCGCAAGATGTCCAAGTCGCTCGGAAACTTTTTCACGGTGCGCGAGATCTCCGAGAAGTACGACCTGCAGGTGCTGCGTTTCTTTATGCTGAGCGCGCACTACCGCAGCCCGCTGAATTTCAGCGCCGAGCTGATGGAAGCGTCGGCAAACGGTTTGGAGCGCATCCGCAACGCGGTGTCGAATCTCGCTTATCTGCTGGAGGCTGCGGCAGCTGACGGCGCGCAGGCAGAATCCAATGTGGCAGCCGATCACGCGCAGACAGGGCAAGCTGCGCCAGCTGACGACGCACAGGCAGAATCCGATGTGGCAGCTGATCACGCGCAGACGGGGCAAGCTTCAGGTCAGAGCGCGGCGCCAGGAGACGCTGGTACACAGGGACAGACAGTCGGCATGACCGAGGCGGAGCAGGCGAAGCTCGCGGAGGTCATGGCGTTTGAGACAAAGTTTGACGAGGCGATGGACGACGACTTCAACACGGCGGACGCCATCGCGGCAATCTTCGAGCTTGTCAAGTACGCGAACAGCAACGTCTCCTCCGGGAATACGAAGGCCTTTATCCAGGCGGTGCGCGATGAGATCATCAAGCTCTGCGACATACTTGGCATCATCGCTGAGGAGCAGCAGGGACTTCTGGACGAGGAGATCGAGAAGCTGATCCAGGAGCGGCAGGAAGCGAGAAAGGCGAAGAACTTCGCGCGGGCGGACGAGATCCGCAATCAGCTGCTGGAGCAGGGCATCACGCTGCTGGACACAAGAGAAGGAGTCAAATGGAAAAGAGCATAAAGTCATTTACGGAAAGCCTGGATGAAACATTCAGGCTTTCTGACAAAGATTGGAAAATGTATTCGCCGCTGACGCTCGCGTACATCGGGGATGCGGTCTACGAGCTGATCGTCCGCACGATCTATGTGAAGCAGGCGAACTGCCAGACGCAGAAGCTGCATCAGCGGGTGACGGCGTATGTCAGCGCGAAGGCGCAGGCAAAGATGGCCGCCGCGCTTCAGCCGCTCCTGACGGAGGAGGAGGCCGGAGTGTTTCGCCGCGGGCGCAATTCCAAGCCGTACACAAAGGCGAAGAACGCGAGCATGGAAGAATATCTGGCCGCGACGGGTTTCGAGGCGCTCGTCGGGTATCTGTATCTGATGCGTGAGTATGAGCGGCTGAACGAGCTGGTCGTGCGGGGAATGGAGGAAATGTGAAAGGAGAAAGTATGGAGTATAGAGGAAAGGATACCGGCGGCGAGGACGCGCGCATCATCGAGGGCAGGAACGTTGTGCTCGAGGCCTTCCGCGCAGGGAAGACGATCGATCGGCTGCTGATCCAGGACGGGTGTCAGGACGGTCCGATCCAGACGATCAAGCGTGAGGCGAGGAAACACGACACGGTAACGGATTTTGTAGCGAAGGAACGTATGGATCAGATCTCGCCGACTGGAAGGCACCAGGGCGTGATCGCATACGCGGCGGCCTACGAGTATGCTTCCGTGGAGGATATTCTGGCAGCGGCGAAGGCAAAAGGCGAAGCTCCGTTTCTGATTCTTCTGGACGATATCGAGGATCCGCACAACCTCGGCGCGATCATCCGGACGGCGAACCTTGCGGGCGCGCACGGCGTGATCATCCCGAAACGCAGGGCGGTCGGGCTGACCGCGACGGTCGCGAAGACTTCGGCCGGTGCGCTGAACTACACGCCGGTGGCTCGGGTGACGAACCTCGGGAACACGATCGAGGAATTGAAGAAGGAGGGCATCTGGTTTGTCTGCGCGGATATGGGCGCGGAACCGATGTACCGCCAGAATCTGACCGGACCGATCGGCCTGGTGATCGGGAGCGAGGGCGAGGGAGTCAGCCGGCTTGTGCGTGAGAAATGCGATTTTGCGGCGGCGATCCCGATGAAGGGCGATATCGACTCGCTGAACGCATCCGTGGCCGCGGGCGTGCTGATGTATGAGATCGTGCGGCAGCGGCTGAACGCAGGGAAACGCTGAGCCATAAGCTTGCATGAAAACACCGCGGTAAGGCCGATGGAGAAGCTAGTGCTGAAGCCGGTGGTGAAGCTGATAAATACCGGAAGTTAAATCTGGAACACAAAAGGGACAGACCGGAGAACAGGGAGGGGCAGGAGCCAGATGATAAAAAGATATGTATTTGGGAATCCGATTGAGACGGAGGCCGTGCTGAAAAAACCGCAGGCGGTGCGGATATGCGCGCGGCGGACGGATGTTGTGAAAGCTTGTCCGGAAGAAAACGGGGGCAGCGTGCGGGAGGCAGGAGGCATCTGCCTGACAGCGGAAGAGAAGCTGGGAACGCAGCCTGGGGCGAGAAGCGTAGCCCACGCTGAAAATGAGCCTCCGCATCTGTCCTGGGACGGGGAGTCCTTGTCCCTGCGTCTGGCTGAGGAGGATATCGTGTACGGCCTCGGAGAGAATGTGCGCGGCATCAACAAGCGCGGCTGGATTTATGTGAGCGATTGTACGGATATTCCGCATCATCATGAGGATATGCACTCTCTGTACGGAGCGCACAATTTTCTGCTGATCGATGGAAAAGAGACGTTTGGGCTGTTTATCGACACGCCCGCGAAGGTGACGTTTGATGTCGGCTACACGAAATACGAGGAGCTGCGGATCAGCGTGGAGGGCAATGAATTCGAGCTGTATGTGATCGATGCGCCGAGGCCTGAACGGTCAGAAAAGACAACTGGGACGACCGGGACAGTGACCGCTGCTGATGGGGAAAAGTCTGCTGCGAATAAATGGGGAACTCAGGACGGATCCGCAGAGCAGGAATTCTCTGCCTCAGAGCAGATCGTGCGGGAATTCCGCGCACTGATTGGAAGAAGCTACATACCGCCGAAATGGGCGTTCGGATACGGACAGAGCCGCTGGAGTTATATGAACTCGCAGGAGGTACGCGAGGTGGCGCGGCAGTACCGCGAGCAGCATCTTCCGCTGGACATGATCTATCTGGATATCGACTATATGGAGCGGTACAAGGATTTCACGGTCGACCGTGAGGCGTTTCCGGATTTTGAGAAGCTGGTCGGGGAGCTGAAGGAGCAGGGCATCCGTTTGGTTCCGATCATCGACGCCGGCGTGAAGATCGAGGAGGGCTACGACGTCTATGAGGAAGGCGTCGCGAACGGGTATTTCTGCAAGGATGAGGACGGAAAGGAGTTTGTCGTCGGCGTGTGGCCCGGCAGATGCCTGCTCCCGGATATGCTGAACAGCGAGGCCGGGCACTGGTTCGGGCGGAAATACAAGCTGCTGCTTGACATGGGCATCGAGGGCTTCTGGAACGACATGAACGAGCCGGCGCTCTTTTACTCGGAAAAACGGCTGGAGCAGTTATTTGACAAGCTGGAGGACTACAAGGGAAGAAATCTGGACTTAGACACTTTCTTCGAGTTTCAGGATCTGACGCAGAGCCTTCCGAACCGTCCGGAAGACTACCGGAGTTTTTACCACGATTATCGGGGGCAGAGGGTGCGCCATGACAAGGTGCACAACCTCTTCGGATATTATATGACGCGCTCGGCGGCCGAGGCGTTCGAGGAGCTGGAGCCGGACAAGAGAATCCTGCTGTTCTCACGCGCCTCATATATCGGTATGCATCGATATGGCGGCATCTGGACCGGCGACAACAAGGCGTGGTGGTCGCATCTGCTCATGAACCTGAAAATGCTGCCGTCGCTGAATATGTGCGGTTTCCTGTATGTCGGCGCGGATATCGGCGGCTTCGGAACGGACTGCACGCGGGATCTGATGCTGCGCTGGCTGGCGCTCGGGATCTTCCTGCCGCTGCTGCGGAACCATTCGGCGATGGGCACCAGACGGCAGGAGCTGTACGCGCTGGGAGACACGGAAGACTTCCGGAGCATTCTGGCGCTGCGTTACCGGCTGCTGCCTTACCTTTACAGTGAATTTATGAAAGCGGCGCTGACGGACGGGATGTACGCACGGCCGCTCGGCTTCGTGTGGCCGGAGGATCCGGTCGCGCGGCGCGTGGAGGATCAGCTGCTCATCGGTGAGAGCGTCATGATCGCTCCGGTGTACGAGCAGAACGCGGTCGGCCGTGCTGTGTATCTGCCGGAGGAGATGAAGCTCGTGCGCTTCCGCGGCGCGCAGATTGCGGAGGAGACGGTTCTGTCGGCGGGGCATCATTACGTGGAAATTCCGCTCAACGAGATCGTGCTGTTCGTCCGTAAGGGACACATTCTTCCGCTTGCGTTGGGAGGCGAGAAAGTGGCGGACGTGGACTGGGACGAACTGGAGCTGGTGCATTTTGCCGGACGCGGCGCGAGATACGAGCTGTACGACGACGATGGAGAGAGCCGGGAAGTGGAACTGGACGACGGTATGCAGTGGATCTGTCTGTAAACAGGATTCCGCCAGGCAAGCCGCGGCGTGACTCAGACAACAGGCGCGCAGTGGACAGTGGATCTGTCTGTAAATATTATCCAGCTTTGTTGGAAAATATGATAGGATACTATTGTCAGTGCCAGGAAAGGAAGTGTGATCATGGCATTACCACAGGAAAAGCATTTTACGACAAATGATATTTATAATTTGCCGGAAGGAACCCGGGCGGAACTGATCGACGGGCGAATCTATTCTATGGCACCGCCGTCCAGAAAGCATCAGGCGCTTGTCGGGCGTCTTTATCAGTCGATCGCGAATTATATTGACAAAAAGAGCGGGTCTTGCAAGGTCTACCCTGCCCCGTTCGCAGTCTTCCTGAATGAAGACGACCGCACCTGCATGGAGCCGGATATTTCCGTGATCTGCGATCCGGGCAAGCTGAACGACAAGGGCTGCAATGGAGCGCCGGATTGGATTATAGAAATCATTTCGCCCGGCAGCAGGCAGATGGACTATCATGTAAAGCTGTTCAAGTATCGCTCTGCCGGGGTTCGGGAATACTGGGGCGTCGATCCGGACAGAAACCGGATCACGGTCTGGAATTTTGAGGAAAACACCACAGAAGAATTTTCATTTCAGGATAGTGTGGCAGCCGGCATCTACAAGGACTTGAGCATTGATTTTTCAAAATTAGATATATAGTTTCCCGTCAAGGCACCCCTGCTATCCGGCAGGGGCGCTATTTTCTTCATTGCGCAGTTGATATTTCTCTATAAAATGCTCAAAGGATTTTTCATCTATTTTTTGATGAAAATTGCAAGGCTTGTAAGAATCGTCATTCCCGAATTTTTCAATTTTGAAACGCTGGATTTTCCCGAATTATCAAATTCTGGACGTCGACCTGTACTTGTCAAGAAAAGCAGACACGAAAAATTGTACCAATTATACGCATATAAAATACGCAGAATGCTTGACATACGTATGATCTATACGTATAATTCATATAGGGGAGGGATACGGCATGAATGTACGAGAGATACTAAAAATACTCCATTTATTGAACTGAAAGGAGCGATTCCGATGTTAAACTTGACCTATCTTGCGGTATTAGAACCCGGAGAAGATGGCAGCTATGGCATTTCTTTTCCAGATCTGCCGGGTTGCTTCAGTTTTGGGGAAAACCTCGCGGAAGCACAGCAAATGGCGGCAGAGGCCGCGAGCCTTCACGTATACGGCATAGAGCGTGACGGCGAGGAAATCCCGACGCCATCGGTATCTTTGCCTCGGGGTATAACTGAGGGAATGGTTGTAATGCCCGTTACAATCCACCCGGATCTCTACAGAATGAAGCGGGACAATGAACGCGTTAAAACGAACATCACACTTCCAGCGTGGCTGAAGAGAATCGCGGAGGAGCAAAAAGTGAATTACTCTAAGCTTCTGGAAGGTGCGTTGCTCGAGTATTTGCAAATTTCAAAGCCAAACAGATAATCCGGTGGACAAATTTTGGACAAGGCTTGATTTTGGTCTTATTCCATGTTATACTCTCAATCGTTGCAACGCCCGAAAACACGGGCTTTGCGGCAGATCAACAACGTCAGTTCGAGACCTTCCTGACGTAAAACAAAACTAAAGGAGAAAACTGAATATGAGAGACAAAAAAGTACTGTTCCTTGTCCACGCGGCGGCGATCGCCGCAGTCTACGTCGTGCTGACGATGCTCTTCGCACCGTTTTCCTTCGGGGAGATACAGGTGCGGGTATCCGAGGCGCTGACGGTTCTGCCCTTCTTCACGCCGGCGGCTGTCCCCGGGCTATTCGCGGGCTGCCTGATCGCGAACATCCTGGGCGGAGGGATCCCGGCGGACATCGCGTTCGGAAGCATCGCGACGCTGCTTGGAGCGGCGGGCACTTATCTGCTCCGGAAGAAGAGCCGGTATCTGGTACCGGTGCCGCCGATCGCTGCGAACACGCTGATCGTGCCGTTCGTGCTGCGCTTCGGCTATGGCGTGAATCTTCCGATTCCGTTCCTGATGCTGACCATAGGCGTCGGAGAACTGATCTCCTGCGGGATCCTCGGTATGATCGTGCTGACGTCTCTGGAACGCTACAAGGGGACGATTTTTAAGCAGGCTGTGGTGTGATAGATTGCCGCATAGGGTAGAGGATACTGACGACCTTACAGATCTCTATGCGCGGCACACGCAGCGGGAATATAGAAAAAAAGAATATAAAAGAAACCGGAATCAAACGTAAAAAAGGCCTCGCGTGATTCCGGTTTTTTCATCGGTTGGCATAATTCTGTATTCTTAGCAACAGTATGTCCTTGCCAGGACAGCTTTGAAGCGAGTTTAAAACCGTGAGCTTTGCAATAGAAATTAAACTTGTTGCGGAAGTGATCAAAATTTAAAATGGTTATTGCACATTTAAAGAAAGATGGTATACTACCATATGAGAAGTATTTTGCTGGGAAAACCAGAAAAACCCAAAAAGTGGACGGAAAATGCCTGTTTTCAGAATATTCTGTGAATTATTTACAAAAACAGGTCTGGAAACCCTTATAAATACGGTGTTTCCGAGAACGACCGTAGAAATGGAAGAAGCCCGATAGAGGGCATTGACACTGCCGATAATAGTTTATGATAACTGGTCATTTTTCGTAGAAATGGAAGAAGCCCGATAGAGGGCATTGACACATTACTTCGTTCTTAAATCTTTCTCTACTCATAGTGGTAGAAATGGAAGAAGCCCGATAGAGGGCATTGACACCTTAGATACCCAATCCTTGTATTCTTGGGTTTTTCGTAGAAATGGAAGAAGCCCGATAGAGGGCATTGACACATTTTGACAATCCTGACATTCAGTCTTAGTGGATGGTAGAAATGGAAGAAGCCCGATAGAGGGCATTGACACCTTCTGTAGCTTCTGACAGTTCTTTCAGCAGGTCGTAGAAATGGAAGAAGCCCGATAGAGGGCATTGACACAAGTAGCCTTTTAATGCAGGATTGATAGCGATTGCCATAGAAATGGAAGAAGCCCAGCTTAGGGTGTTGGTTCCAGGCCGAAAACAAGCGCAAGACAGTTTGAGCTTTTGCAGGTTTCAGAGAAGTTTTTTGCAGTAGGGTGGATTGTGGTGACAACAGAAAAATTTTAAAATCCAGGAACAGGATTGGCTGGCGGAAAATGCGTTGGCCAGTCCTGTTTTGCAGTAGGGATACACAACATATGATTTTTGTGAAAAATGCCAAATAATCGGGAGTTTTGTCGGGACTTGTATTGCATATTATGGAAAAGCGTGTATAATAAAAGCATATGCTGATTGAAATCTAATTGAGTGACGAGAGGATGTGCAACGGGGAAGAATGAGAGATGAACTCCTAAGGCGACGGTTGTCTGTTCCGTATATTAAACTAAGGTTTTCGCTTGTTTTTCCGGATGGAGCGGAGCTTGTGCCGGAAAAGGTATCTGCGCTGCGGGGCGGCATGGGTGAGATGCTCCTGCGGCAGAACTGCATAGGCGACCGGGACTGCCTGAACTGCAAATTTTCTGATGCTTGTATTGTCTATAAAACCATGTATACGAGAATGGAACGTCGACCCGCGTTTGTGCAGAGCGAGAGCAGCGTCGGCTATCTGATCGAGTGCGAGAGCCGACGTACACATTTCTACCCGGGAGACGGGTTCTTCTTTTATCTGACCTTATTCGGAGACAATGTTGTCTACTTCAGCCAGTATCTGCAGGCATTTTACCAGCTTGGAGTGGTCGGCATGGGAAAACGGAACGCCCGTTACCGCATCGATGAGGTGCGAAACAGCCGTGGACAGGTCGTTATGAAAGACGATCGCGTCTATGTCGAGAATTATAAGACCGAGCAGGTCTATGATTATGTACAGAGACGTTTTCGTGAGCTGGAGAAGCAGGGATTTGCGGGCGAGATGGTTTTTCACACGCCGCTTTGCCTGAAATACCAGGGAGAATACATAAAGGAATTCAGCGCGGAGGCGGTGCTTCCGGCTCTTTTTCGGCGAATCATGATGATGGACTATTTTATCAGGGAATATATCGATCAGCCCGAGCTTGAGGGGCAGGAAATGCTGGAGCTCGCCGAACAGTATGCAGTGCCGCGGACAGTGCCGCGCTTCTCGGAGCGGAAAGGAGAGAAAATGTACCTGCGGGGGATCACAGGCAGGATGAAGTTCGCGAGCATTCCGGATGTTTACATCCCTTACCTTCTGGCGGGCGAGCTTTTCCATATCGGGAAAAATACAAGCTTCGGCTTTGGGAGGTATACGCTTCGGTAGGGCTCGCAGGCTTTAGCAGGATATAGGGATTTTTCAGTATTGCACAAGCGGGAAGACAGCGGCTCTGTGCATATGGAATCAGTTAATGCGAATTCAATGAGGGAGAAGGTGATGGCAATAGAAACGGTATTTGTCAACTTTACAAATCATCCGTCGCGGCTGTGGGACGAGAGGCAGCGGGAAGCCGCCGAACGGTACGGGACGATCACGGACATCCCGTTCCCGGACGTGGATGCCTCGGGGGACGAGGCCTATATCGCCAGACTGGCAGAGGAATACCTGGGTAAGATACTGGCGCTGCATCCGGCGGCAGTGCTCTGCCAGGGAGAATTCACTCTGGCGTACCAGGTGATTACGAGGCTGAAAGAGAAAGGGATCACGGTGCTGGCTGCGTGCAGCACGCGGAATGTGAAAACGGAAGGAAACCGGAAGGAAGCCATATTTGTGTTCGAGAGATTTCGGGAGTACTGAAAAGAGAGGGAAGTGTATTAAAGGAGGAACAGAAGATGAAAAATGTGTTATTACTGTGCATAAGCCCGGTGAAGAAGAATGCCAGAAACAGTGAATATTTATTTCAGTCTGATGACGCGGAAAACATTTATTTAAACGGGCTTATGACGAATGAAGCACCGACCAAAGCGATAATTCAACTGCTGAAACGTCGTGGAGGCGGTCAGAGACTGGATAAGGTTGTCGCAATCTGCTCTGAATCTGTTAGGAATGGAAAAGTCAAATTAACGGCAGAAGAGAATGACCTGGAGACGATGGAACTGTTCCGCGGGAAGGATCTTAGTCAGCTGTCACATTATGATGTTTACAGAGAACTGATAAATGATTATGCCTGCAAAGTGGATCCGACGTACGTATCTGCCGGAATCACATATGAGGAAGTTTATATTTCTGATACTCCGGAAGAGAATACTGTATCAAAGGCGGCAATCGAGGCTGCAAATCTGATAACGGGAATCGGAGAGCAGGTGGAATTATACATCGATTACAACGGCGGGCCGCGTTCTATAGCATTTATGCTTTTGGCAATCGCTAATCTTATGAAGCTTCGGATGGTGAAAATTCGGCAGATTATGTCGATGAACTTTGACAATAAGGTGGATAATAAGGTTCCGATTCAGAACATGGAGCCGGTGTTCGAAAGCTTTGATTTGATTGCTGGTATCAATGAGTATGTAAACTATGGTCGGATCAAAGGATTGAATGAATACTTTCAGGCTTCTGATAATAAGGAGATAAAGAATCTTCTGCGTGAAATGGAGGAGTTTTCGAATAATCTTCAGTTGTGCAGGACAGATTATGTCATGAAACATAAGGAAACATTGCTGGGACATCTGCAAAGTTATCAGAAGAGAGAGAAAGACAAGGCGGAGGAAGAAAAAACTGATGCTCGTGGACAGTTGTTCCTCTATGTGGTTGAGGATATTCTGGTGGGATATAAAGGCCTGCTTGACGGTGAAATTCCGCAAGTTATAAAATGGTGTGTCGATCATGATTTTATACAGCAGGCGTTGACGTTTTGTTCAGAGGAAATGCCGGGATATTTTTGGAGAAGCGGGATATTTAAGGCAAGCCCGTTGGAGAAACCTGAATATAACAAATTTCTTGAATTAGTACACTCGAAAGAGGGGGAAAAATATTCCTCGCTTAGAAGCGATTACAGAATTAAGCATGAGGAAGGTTCATCGAAATATGCCTATGAATGGATGATTTATTATCTTCCATTTTCCGCGAACAATAAAAAAAATAAGGACTATAAGGCGTTACTTGCAAACGTAAATGAATCATACAAGAGGCAAATATTCTTTGGGCCAGATGTAAAAAAATATAATAATATAAAGAATGGATTAGGGCATTTCCAGGAATTCAATATGACGAATATTCCATTAACCGACAAACAAATTTCCGCTGCAACTAGTTCTGCGGCGGCGCTTGTTTGGCAATTCAGGCAGACAAACAGGAGGGTGAAGAGCAAAATCCCGATAAATCGAAAGGCAATACTTGAGGAGATTTTTGTCGTCTATTTCTTGTTGAAGGGGCAGAGAAATATAACGAATCATGCAGCTGCTGCCTCTGGAGGTGATACCTCTGAAGTTGCTGCTTCTGAAGAAATAGCTGTATGGACCTATGGTCAGATCTGTAAAGTACTAAAACAGATGACTGAAGTTTTGAGAAAGATATGAGGAGGGTTAGCATGAGCGGTAACAAATACGTGCTGGCAATGTACGACATCCGCGGGAAACAGGACTTCATCTACAGGAGCAGCAAGATGAAAGAGATCATAGGAGCTTCTTATATGATCCGCGACTGTTTCGAGGACTATTTATTTCCGGCTGCCAGGACATATTCGAAAGAAGAAAAAGGGATATTTACCTATAAATCAAAGGGTGGGCGTGTGAAAGCGGAGGATTTGAAAGACCGGGACAAGATTTTCTCCAGGGAGAACTTTGAACGCCACAAGAATGAAGGATATGTGGGAGAGGTCGTGTACGACGGCGGAGGAAACTTTTGGGTGTTATATAAGGATCTGGATACATACAGAGAGATCAATAAGCGATTCTATAGGGAGGTCCTTGAGGGAACCTATTCGCTTAAAGTGCTTTCATCCTACATCGAAGGCGTTGATTTTGAAGATTTCCCAGGCGATCGTCAGAAGCTGTACGCGCTTCACAGGAAGAATGAGCAGAAAGAGGATATGCTTCATCCGGTGAACGCTTTGCCAATCGTGCAGGTGGACTATCGCAGCTCCCTTCCGCTGGCTGCAAAACAGAAGATTGGAAACGGGCCGGACGAGAAAGTCAGCTATGAGAGCAAACGAAAATATGACAAATATGCCGAGGTCATGAGCAGAAAGTCCTATGACAGAAACGTGGAGGGCAACAGGATCCTTGATGAGCTGGTGACGGAAAAGGGAGAGGAGAGTCTGCTCGCAGTCATCTATATAGACGGCAACAATATGGGCGCGAAAGTACAGAAGTGCCTGGGCAATTCGAAATCATATAAAGAGTGTGTACAGGCGCTGAGAGAATTTTCAGCAGAAATCCAGAAGAACTATATTGATGATCGGATAGATGACGTGGACGAGCTGCTGGATAAAATACACGAGAAGAAAAACGGGCAGAGCAGCAAAAAAGCAGACGAAAAAAACCAAGACAACGATAAGGAAAAGAAGGACGGAAGCAAAGAACGCCGTTTTGTTGTATATGCGGGAGATGAGGTGACTTTCATCTGCAATGCCAGAAACGCATACAGGATTGCGAAGAACTACCTGAAGAAGCTGGAGGCTTCCAATACGGAGGGAGAACCGCGGACTTCCTGCGCGGGTATTGCAATCTTCCACAGCCACGCGCCGTTTGCGGACGCGTACCGGATCGCGGAGGAGTGCTGCGAATCCGGAAAACAGTGGATGAAGGCGCAGAGAATATCAAACGCGTCTCTGCTTGATTTTCACTACTGTCAGGGCGCGATCGGAGTATCGCTCGAGGAGATACGCAGACAGGAGGAAACCGCTGAGGATCATCTGCCATGGTTGATCTGCGGAGATAACAGTCTGAAGGAAGAGAAAAAGGCTGTGACGGAAGAACAGGTGAAAGCGATGCAGGAGCAGCTTGTAAAAGCAGGAAGAAGCAACATCAAAAATCTGCTGTTCAGCGCGAAAAAGAGTGAGGCTGATTTTGCAATGGAGCTGGAGCGGATCCGGGCGCATCAGACTGAGAAAGGGATTGACTTCACGCTGGGAGGAGAACTGAAGAACGAGACTGTACGCCAATTGATTTACGATATGGTCATGGTTTATGATCTCTGGTTTGCCGATTCGGACGAAAAGGAGGCGTGAGGAATGAATAAGAAAAAGGGAGAAATCAGGATAACTCTCAAGTCGGATCTATGCGCAGGTTCCGGATATTCTTACGCAGGGATCGTCGACAGCGACGCCTGCTATGACACGTGCGGACTGCCGTATATTCCGGCGAAGCGCCTGAAAGGCTGCCTGCGCGAGGCTGCAAAGATGATCGGAATATCTCCGGAGCAGGAAGAACGGATTTTCGGAAAAGCGGGTCAGAACAGCGCTGTCGGCGTTTTCTGGAAAACGCATATATAGAAAACTATGAGCAGCTGTATCGTGAATTATCCGGCATGGATATGAGCGATATTTGCTCAGGAGATCACAGCCGACATATGCGAATGAGGACAGCTTCTATACTATTCAAACTATTGCATATTGTGGAAAAGAGTGTATAATAATATCATATGAGAGTTTTTTTACGTTGAAAAACAGAAAAACCCAAAAACGGGACTGAAAAAGCTTGTTTTCAGAATATTCTGTGAATTGAACGCAAAAATGAGCCGTGAATCCCTTATAACTACGGGCTTTCCAGACCTGACCGTAGAAATGAAGGACGCCCGAGAGAGGGCATTGACACCATCCTGTCCTCGTACTTGCCGAGTGCCTGGTTCCAGGTAGAAATGAAGGACGCCCGAGAGAGGGCATTGACACACGAGTACCCGGTCGCTCACCGCCATGATGACGGGTCGCCGTAGAAATGAGAGATGCCCGAGAGAGGGCATTGATGTACTGCAAAGGACATGGTCGTTTCGGCGATGTCTTTTGTTTATATCAGGATTTACATAGAGAACGTATGTGCAGGGAGTTCCTACAAATTCAGGAATTCTGTTACCCCAAAGAAATGCAGATTGTCAGTCAAGATCACCAGCTAAGCTGATGGACTTGACTGTTTTTTATTCTTTTGCCGGGTGATTTTGCTCCTGATATTCCATATTTCGAATCATGAATTAATTATAAAAACTTGCTCTCATGAAGCGTTCGAAAAAATTTAAAAACATTTGCGGTAAAATTGGGACAAATGGAGGTGAGGAGCTATGAAATTTGAAATGTACAATCTGCATACGGATTTATGCAGACCGTGTGACGGTATCTGCGGTATTCTGAATTACCATCGTCTGAGAGGAAGGATAAAGAAGGTCATCGATCAGACGGGAGTAGTTGTCTATCAGAGATTGGAACAAAGTGTATTAAGAGATACGGTGAAAAGTGAGGAGGATTGATAAGAATGGACGATATGATAAGCATCATAATACCGGTAGCATTGATCTTAATGATTTTCCAGATGGTTTCCTGGTTCAAAACTCAAAAAAGAGTAAGGGTCAACCTGCGGGAAGTCGAATCCACGAAAGCAGCGTTAGAAGAGTGCTCCGCAAGCATATACTATAAGGCAAAAAAACTGAAAAAAGCTCTGGACGATGACCCGGAATATACCGGTAGCAGCCTGGAGCAGGTGAAGTCGTGCTGCGAAGCATACGTTAAGGAACTGCAAAGAGCAGTCAGTTTACACGAGGCGTATCAGGGCGCAGCGAAATCCGCCGGCCATAATCTTGAGAAACAGCGCTTGATTACGAATATGATGGGCGGAACCGGCGATATGTCCAGCCTGTTTTACTATGCCAATGCGTCCAGAATGAACAAGGCTGTGAACACAGGAACCGACATGAATGTTGACATTTTACTTTTGGAGAGGGCGAGGGAGTACATGACACGTTTCGCTAATGCCTGAACCCTATCGATAAATTGGAACACCACAAGAATGAAATAGAACGGGAAATCTTTCGTCTCAGTGATCCGTAAGAAGCTGCCCTGGCTCCTATCCGAACCATGCCTGGCTTTGATAAGAACCCGCTCACTATCATTCAGGTGCTCTCTGAGACCGGGGCGGATATGTCTGTTTTCCCCACAGCCAAAAATCTCGTTTCATGGGCTGGATGTTGTCCACGTATAGAAGGAGGAGTGATGTACTATGAAGTTTGTTATAGACTGTGTGAATCGTATGCGTTATGCATTTCTTGCCTATCGGTTCAACAGACAATTGAAGAAAGCGGAGCAGGGGAATCGGGAGGCACAGCGGTACGTGGGAATGGCCTACGCCGAGGGAAAAGGCGTGCATTTCGACCGGGACAAGGCGGTCGAATGGCTCGGGACGGCTGCAGAAACGAAGGACGGGAAAACCCTGTACATACTGGGTAATCTTTATCGATTTGAGCTTCCGCATGATAATGACAAAGCGCTTGCATATTATCGACAGGCTGCTGCGCTGGGATATGCGCCTGCGATTTATATGGTGGGCTATGCGTATGAAAACGGCGAAGCTGTAGAAAGGAACGAGCAGGAGGCCTTAAACTGGTATGAGCGGGCGGCAGAACTTGGGAACATGGATGCGCAGGCTCGCATGGGACTGATTTATTATATGGGAAGATATCGGGAGAAGGATCTGGAAAAAGCGTTTGACTATTATCGAAAAGCAGCAAAGCAGGGGGAACCTGGTGCACAGGCAAACCTGGCGCATTGCTATGAGGCCGGCGAAGGGACGCAGGTAAACCTGCGCAAGGCGGTCAAATGGTTCAAAAAATCCGCATGGCGGGGAGACATCGCTGGGCTATACTGCATGGGAAAGTATTACCAAGAAGGCAAGGCGGTGAAAAAAAGCCCGAAAAAGGCGCTTCGGTACTTTTTTGCCGCCGGATATTTATGGCCGGCCGCACAGTACGAGATAGGCGTTGCCTACGAAGCAGGTTCTGGCGTGAAACAGGATGTGCAGGAGGCATTCAAATGGTACGCGAGCGCGGCGTGTTCAGGGAACATCAGGGCACAGGAGCGGCTGGGCAGGGCGTATCTTCTCGGAACATACGTCGAGCGAAATATCCATAAGTGTATGGAGTGGATGGAAAAGGCCGCAAAGCAAGGGCATCCGCAAGCTGTTGGGTTTTTGACCGAGCTCTATGGCACCGGCGTGTTTGGCGAAGAGAAATACGAAAAGGCGTTTGAGCTTGACGCGGAGCGAACTGAACAAGTGCGGCAGCGGCAGTCGCACACGGAACAGGAAGAATTTGGATGGACATGGGAAAAGCAGGCACGCAACGAGATCGATGCGGAATATCATCTTGCCGGATTGTCCATACGTGATATCTTGAGAGGGAGGAAACCTTGTGAATGAGATCATGAACATCGACAGGATTAACGAGATCAAGAGAACAGCTGTGAATGAAATAGTCGGGGCGGTCAGCAAATTTGCCGAGTCTTATATTGCATATTATGGGAAACGGTGTATAATGAAACTATGTTTTTGGTAGTCTGTTTGAAGAAACTGCCCCGGCCATGATATGCAGAAAGGGCTATAAGAGGGGAGCAACAGGAGAATGAAAGACGAATTGTTGGAGAGACGGCTGTCTGTTCCATATATCAAGCTAAAATTTTCACTTACCAGGGAGAGAGCAGCATCGGTTATATGATTGAGTGTGAGAGCCGTCGGATACATTTCTACCCGGAGAGCGGGCTCTTTTTTTATCTGACTTTATTCGGGGAAGATGTTGTCTATTTCAGCCAGTATCTGCAGGCATTTTATCAGCTGGGAATGGTCGGAATAGGAAAACAGAACGCCCGTTACCGTATCGACGAGGTGCGGAACAGCCATGGGCAGGTCGTTATGAGAGACGATCGCGTTTATGTCGAGAACTATAAGACCGAGAAGGGCTATGACTATGTGCAGAGGCGCCTGCGTGAGCTGGAGGGGAAGGGTTTTGTGGGAGAGATGGTTTTTCACACGCCGCTCTGTTTGAAGTATCAGGGAGGTGATGGCAATAGAAACCGTATTTGTAAATTTTACAAACCACCCATCGCAGGCGTGGGACGAGAGCCAGTGGGAGGCCGCCGAACGGTACGGAACGATTACGGACATTCCATTCCCGGGCGTGGACGCCTCGGGGGACGAGGCCTATATCCCCGAGCTGACGGAGGAATGTCTGGATAAAATACTGCGGCTGCATCCGGTGGCGGTGCTCTGTCAGGGAGAATTCACTTTGGCGTACCGCGTGATCACGGGACTGAAAGAGAAAGGGATCCCGGTGCTGGCCGCGTGCAGCACGCGGAATGTGAGAACGGAAGGGAACAGGAAAGAAGCCATATTTGTGTTCGAGAGATTCAGGGAGTACTGAAAAGAAAGAAATTTATATTAAAAATAAGTGATGTACGAGGGAGAAAATAAAAGATGAATGTTTTGTTCGCGTGTTTGAGTATGCTGAATACTGGTGTCATGAAACTTAGAAATTATTCGCTTGAAAAAGGCGAAACTGTCCAGGGGATTCTGACAAATGAAGCACCGGTTAAAGCGGTCATCAGTAAACTTAAAGGAGAAAATCAGAAGTTAGATAAGATTGTTGTAATCTGTTCGAAAGCTGTCAAGGAAAAGATGCTCAGTCTGGATGACCGGAATGGGTCGAGAAATAACGGGGCGGGAGAAGTTGAAGGAGCGACACTGAAAGAGTTCCTTGAGACAATAATTGAGAAAGAGAAAGAGAACGCCAGGCAGAATGATTCGAGCGCCCTGCTGGATTGGGAACTTTTCAGAGGATCAGAACGTAAGGAATATACCACATATGAGATTTATCAGGAAATGGTAAATTGCCATGCCAAGCGCATTGATCCGTCCTATTCCACTGACATCTACGAACCGATATTTATCGGAAATAACCCGGAAGAGGAGAAAGGCGCGATTTCTAAGGCAGTAATAGATGCGGCGACAAAGATAACAGATACAAAGGAAGAAATTAATTTGTACATTGACTATAACGGAGGTCAGAGATACATTGCGCTTATGATGCTTGCCGTTGCGAATCTCATGGAGATCCGCTCGGTGAAGATCAAGCAGATTTTGACGATGAACAGTGCTGATCTTAATAAGCCCCTCATTCCAATTCAGGGTAAAAACATGGAGTCGGTTTTTGGGTGCTTTGATCTGGTTTCCGGCATCAATGAATACATAAATTACGGACGAACCACCGCGCTAAAAAAATACTTTAAAAATCCCGAAATCAAAGATAAAGAACGAGATGAGATTCTTAATAAAATGGAGGAGTTTGCCAACAATCTCCAGCTATGCAGAACCGAATCTATTATGAATACTTTAGAGGATTATAATAAGTACAAGAGTAATCCCGAAAAATATAAACAGAAAAAAGTTTTGTGGATCATGCTGGATGAGTATGTGAAGAATCACAGACCGGGCAAACCAAATATCTTGGATAATTCAGAAGAAAAACAGGATGCAACCTTCTACTATGTGGTTGAAGATATTTTGAACGGTTATGATAAAATGCGAAATGGGGATCTTCCGGAGGTCATAGAATGGTGTGTCGAACATGATTTCATACAACAGGCGCTGACGTTTTGTTCTGAGGAAATGCCGGGATACTTTTGGAGGAGTGGGATATTTAAACCCAGCGTAGTAGAAGAAAAGGCATATAAAGTTTTTTTGGAGGAATTAAGAAGATTACGAAAGAAGGGAACGAATCCGGGTAAGACAAAACCGTTTAATGGTTATTATAAAAATAGATATGATTCCGAAAAGGATAAATCAAAATATGCATTTGAATGGATGATTAATTTTTTGCCTCATCATGATGGTGTGGCAAATGTCCTTCCGGAAGGGTATAAAGATTATGAAAAAAGGTTGGATTACAGCCTGAACGATGAGGAGGTCGAGAAAAGAAATATAGTAGAAGAAAAAATAGTAAAAAAGCAGTTCACTCATCTTAAAATAGAGAAAATTAACATTAATATTAGTAAAACCACGTTTACGGATCCAAAGTCGTTAATTAAAAATACGTTGGACAACGTATGGAGATTTAAAAAAACAAATCAAAGAACACAGAGTATAATTGATGATTATGAGAAATTGACAGAAATTATCGTCATCTATTACCTGCTAAAGTTTCAGAGAAATAAAACAAACCATGCGGATGATAGAAAAAAAGTTTGGACCTATGATCAGATTTGTGCTGTTCTGGAAGAGCTGGTTCGTGTGTTGCAGGATGCAGAGAAAGAAAACAATAAATCATAACTTTGAAGGGAGGGGCATTGCCATGAGCAATCGCTATATGACGATTCTGGAGGTATCCCAGAAGCAGGCGTATATTTTCGCCAGCAACAAGTTGCGTGACAACATTACAAATTCTGCCGTGATCGCATGGATCATGAGTCCGGAATATTTCGCGAAAGAGATCGATGATGAGAAGACGTTTTCCGAAGCCCGAAATCTGGTGTATTCCGGCGGCGGCCATACGGTTCTTGAGTTTGAGACGATGGAGGCGGCGCAGGAATTTACCCGCCGCATTACAAAGGCGATCATGAGAGATTATCCGGGGATTGTGGTTTTTGCGAAGACAATGGAATACGACGAATCGATTGCTCCGAATGTCAATCTTGAGAATCTGACAAAGGCGCTTGAAGCGAAAAAATCCGTGAGAAATTCCGTTTTCCATCAGGGGAGCTTCGGGGTGGAGCAGATTGATACGAACACGATGAAACCTGTGCTTGCAGATAAGGCGGAGACGGGGATGCCGGAGAGTGAAGAAAAGACCGACAAGGCGCTTTCTCCGGAAGGCTATCACAGGGTATATAAGTTCGAGGAACTCGGCAGCACAAGAAACGAGTCCAGCTTTATCGCTGTAGTACATATCGACGGAAACGCGATGGGAAAGCGAGTAACGGCGCTTCATAAAGCAAACAGTCAGGCGGACTGGGAGAGCTTCAAGAAAACGATCCGGCAATTCAGTGAGGCGATAGACAAGGACTTCAAAGCTTCCTACATGGATATGGTGAATGTTGTAGCGAAGAATCTGAATAAGGGAAATCTGTCCGAACTGTCGCTGAAGGACAGAAACTTCCCGGTCAGAAGAATCATCACGGCCGGAGACGATATCTGCTTTGTGACGGAGGGAAGGATCGGAGTTGAGTGCGCCGTTGCGTTTCTGAACGCGCTTACCTCCAGGAAGAACAGTGTGGACGGGGGCGGATATGCGGCCTGTGCCGGAGTGGCGATCGTCCATCAGAAATACCCGTTCTATATGGCCTATGAGCTTGCCGAGATGCTTTGCAGCAGCGCAAAGCGTTTTGCTGCGTCCCTGAGCGGCGATGGGAGCGGAAGTGGGATATCTGCGATCGACTGGCATCTGGAGTTCGGAGAACTCAAGGATACGCTGGACGAGATCCGGGCGGATTATCTCGCCGCGGACGGGAGCCGTCTTGAACTCCGGCCGTATCTGGTATCTGCGCCTCAGGAAGTGATGGATCTGGAGCCAATCCGTCAGTACAGGAATTTCCGCAGAATGATCAATGTTCTGCAAAAAGAAAATGACGTATTCGCCAGAGGGAAACTGAAAGGACTCCGCGAAGTACTGAAGCGGGGAGAGACTGAGACGGAATATTACCTGAGGTTTTACCGGATGAAGGAAAAACTCTCGGATGTATATCAGGGCATTTACGCACAGCCGGAGTATGACAGGATAGGAACAGGAAAAGGACAGGACGTGGAGATTTATGCTGATGAAAAAAGAGATGACGAAATAATCCGTCGTTCACTCCTGTTCGACGCGATCGAGATATCGGATACGTTCATAGGATTTTCGGATGAGGAGGTGCAGGCATGAGAATCAAAATGCATTTGTTGTCGGATGCTGTTTTCGGAAGCGGGATGAGCATTCCGGGCGGGGAGGATATCGCCGTGCAGTGCGACGAGCATGGGTTCCCGTATTATAAAGGAAGTACGTTTAAAGGCGTTTTCCGGGAAGAACTGATCCGGTATCTGAACTGGACGACCGGCGACCTGGAACAGGCAAAACAGAGAGCGGACATGCTGCTTGGTGAGCCGGGAAGCGTATGCCTGGCTGAGGAAGGAAAGCTGGTCTTTTCGGATTTTCAGCTTTCAGGAGCCGTAAAGGCGGCGATATTGAATGAGATCGGAAACTCGCCCGCCACGGTGCTGGACTGCCTGACGAGCCTCAGGGCGTTCACTGCCATTGGTGAGAACGGAACTGTTCAGGAGGGAAGCCTGCGCTATTGCAGATGCGTGAACAAGGACTTGTACTTTTACAGCGATATCGCCTGCCGGCCGGAGGAGGAAAAGCTGGTGACGGATGTTCTGTCGATGATCAAGTGGATTGGCACCATGCGGAACAGAGGGTTCGGCAAAGTGAAGATATCTGCGGAAGGGAGGATTGCGTAATGCAGGGATATGTGAGATATGTGCTGAGAAACACGGAGCCTGTCAGAATAGCGGACGACAGCACCAGTCAGAACGGGCAGACGAATTGTCTGCGTTATATTCCCGGAACGACGATCAGAGGCCTGATCATCAACGCCTTGGCCGGAGAGGAAGACTTCGCCCGCATCAAGGGGCAGCTGTTTTCGGACGAGGTCAGATATCTGAACGCTTACCTGATGGAGAACGGCAGGGAATTGCTTCCCTCCCCGAAAGGGTTTTATGAAAACAAGGAAGTAAAGTCCAGAAAAGAAATCGAAAACGTTGTGGTGGACGGGGATTTCCGGGAAGGACACAAGCGGGCGCAGGTGGGACGTTACTGCTATTTTGACAAGGAATGTATCCGTTATTATTCTGTCCCGACCGGATCTGACATGAAGATAAAGATCAATCTTAGGGACAATGAAAAGCAGAATGTGTTCCGCAATGAATATATCGCGGCCGGACAGACGTTCTGCGGGTACATCGCCGTCAATGACAAAGAGCTCGCAAAGAGGATCAAGGACGTGCTGGGACAGACCGTCGTCATCGGAAACGGTCGTTCCGCGGGTCTTGGAAAGTGCCGGCTGTTGTCCTGCGACTATGTAGAAAAACTTCCCTACGGAGAATATGTGCCTGAGGGCGATCTGCAGGGGTCTTGTTATATGATGCTTTTGTCCAACACGGCGATGCGCAATGAAGAGGGAGAATATTGCGGGCTTGATCCGGAATCCCTCGGGAAGGAGATGGGCGTGGAGGCGCTTTCCGTCAAGTACTGCGCGACATCAACCGTAGAAGTGAAGGGGCACAACCGCAGCTGGGGCGCCAAGACGCCGTCTGTCACAATGTACGAGCAGGGCAGTGTATTCCACTTTACATACTCGGGGACTTTGGAAAAAGAAAGGATCCGGAAGCTCTGCGATGAGGGAATAGGGGTTCGCAGGAACGAGGGTTTTGGCCGTGTGATCTTCCTGAACGACTACGAGAGTATCAAATGGAAACAGCAAGGCGAGCGGACGAAGCAGGACGCAGTGTGCGAAGAGCCGATGCACGGGGAGGATGAGAAAGTTCTCCGCGTAGTGGCGCGTACATATTATACCAGACAGCTCCGCCGGGCGATGACGCGCTATATCACGGAAAAGCCGCTTGGGATAAAGCGGACGGACAACAGTAACCCTGACGTGAGCAACAGCCGCCTCGGAATAATAGAATCCTTTGCTTCCGGCTTCCGCTATGAGCCGGATGAGGGAGTCGACAAGATCGAGGACTATTTTAAACATGCCGATGAAAAGGAGGAGAATCTGAAGATTCAGAAGGATACAGGCAGCATAGGACAACTTAAAAAGAGGATAGAAGATATTCTGAACACTCCGCTTGAAAGTCTCCTCAAAATGGAAACAGACGCAGGCAAGGAGACCATCATGGGGATTTCGAAGAAGAAACTATTGTCAGAAAAAGAAGAAAAGCGGTTGAAACTGGAATTGATCTCGAAGATGATTCGCTATGAGAACAAGAGGGGGTGAAGCAGATGCCATCAAATTTTGACTACAATAAAATAATCAAATATTCGGTGCTGGCGACGTGCACAGAGCCTCTGCATATCGGAAGCACGGAAGGCGAAGCGGGAGAAATCCTGGTCCATCCGGTGGATGACCTTCCTTTCATTCAGGCGTCCGGCATTTCCGGGGTATTCCGGGATTACTACACACGCGCGAATACGAAAGAACAGGCGGAAAAGCTGTTCGGCTCCAGTCGGCAAAGCGATGAGGATGGCGGATCCGGGAGCCGCATTCGGTTTACGGACGGTACATTCCCGAAGGAAAACGCAGGCGTGAAAGTTGAACTCAGGCCGAGAGTGGCGATCAATCCTGAGAGCGGGAGCGTTGCCAAGGAGAAGGACGGGGAAGCCGGGCACAAGTTCGAGACCGAGTATATCGGGGCAGGGGCAAAGTTCGAGTTCTGCGTGTATCTGTACGATGACTCCTTCCGGGAAGCTCTGGAGGATGTGTTTGCCGCGACAAACAGCGGAGCGGTTCAGTTTGGCGGACAGAAGAGCAACGGCTGCGGTTATGTCAGGATCGACGGCCTGAAGCGCAAAGTGTTTGACATGACAGACGAGGAGGACCGCCGCCTGTGGGCAGGGGAGGATACCCTCGAAGACAGGTTTTATGAAGATTGCCTGAGTACACTGAAGAAGGGCAGTTATCTTGCGAATGCGTATGATATTTGCGTGACCGGCCGCACGGAAGGCACATTGCTTGTAAGAAGCGCGGTGGTGGGAGAAGGCAGGAAAGATGGGGAGGAAATTCCCGACAGCGAGAATATGCGCAACGCAAATAAGGATTATATCATCCCGGGAAGCTCTCTGAAGGGCGCCGTCAGAAATCAGATGGAAAAAATCGTATCATATTTGAAACAAAAAGGCGTCTGTACAGGAGACCTGATCAAAGAGGCGTTCGGCAGCACGGGCAGTAAGGACAGCGACGGCATGAGCGGAAACCTCCGCTTCCACGACGCGGTTGTCGGGAAAAAGGGAGAAAACAAAAAATACATAGAATCCCAAGCCCCCCAAGACGCCCCAAAAGCCTCGAACACAGTATTCTCGCACCGCATACATATCGACAAATTTACCGGAGGCGTGATGTACGGAGCATTGTTCAGCGAAAGGAGTGTCTCCGGGCAGGTCTGCCTCAGAATATCCGTGCTGGATAAGAACAACCCTGACCGCACCTGCGGTGTCCTGCTCATGGCGCTGCGCGATCTGGCGATCGGAGCGATGAATCTGGGAAGCGGTTACAACGTCGGCAGGGGCTTTATCGATGTCGATAAGATCAGCATCTCTCGCCATCGGGAGGGAACTGTTCAGGCAGACATCGATATGCGCAGCGGTACGGTGAATGATCCGGACGGAATCATACAAAATTGCCTGAAAAGGGCGACGAAGGGGAGGAACTGAGATGGGATACAGCGTACAAAAAGTAGCATATGAAGAGGCGCAGCGCCGGGCGGCGGAGTACGAGTACGCGCTGGTATATGAGATCAGCGAGCTTCTCCTGGGCAGAACAGATTCGCTGCCGCAGATCCACTGGGAGGAATGCATGGAAGCCAGATTCTTTTCCGAAAACCGCGAGCTGCATCTGTATGAGCGCAATGGGCAGATGGAGGCAGTGGAGATCTCAGACGCGGACGAGGAGGAGAGCGTTGTGAAGAGATATGCCCTGGGCGCAAAGTTCAGGAGCGCCGGACGTTTCCTCAAGGTAAAAGAATATATCAGATACGACGAGGACGGACAGGCTTGTGTCGCGCTGACAAGGCTGTGCGGAATTGAGTAGGAGGTGCGGAAATGGAAAAGAATAGAAATGGAAATAATTCGGGATATAAAGGGAGACAAAGCTACGTGGGGGCGCCGTACAATTTTGTTTCTCTTCCCCAAAAGGTGTATGATTATCAGGAGGAAAATCATAGGCAGACCTGGCACAACGAGATGTCGGACGAGTTGTTTACCGGTGAGGTGGAATACCGGATCACGGCAAACACGCCGATCATTGTGGGAGACGGGAAAAAAGATGCGAGCGGGCTTGAACACTTTGTAAAGGATTCCGAAGGAAGATATGCGATCCCGGGAAGCACCGTTCGCGGGCTCATTCGCAGTAATGTTCAAATTCTCGGCCTCTCCAGCGTATGCGATGACATCGATGACTATACGTTGATGTACCGGTATGTGGCGAAAGGCGCCAGGAAGGCCTATAATGCTATACTCGGCTCAAACACTCTCCTTGCTTTGTCTGATAATGTAACAGTAAATGTGGTTAAAAACGTAAAGGCAGGATACCTTGTAAAAGAAGAAGTAAACGGAAAAGAGCATTATTATATTTATCAGACTAAGGTCGACTTTATCAACAAAGAAGAATTAGGGGAGATGAATTATTATGTATTGAGTGAGAAAACAATCTTGAATGATAATAAGAACGGCAAGAAATCGTATCCGTTTTTTCAAAATCGTGAGTGCAATATTTTGCAGCATAATTTAAATTATATCGATGGGAAAATGCTGAATGATAAAGAAATGATAAATCGCGCATATTCTCCGTATTCTAAATTGGTTGCGTATAAGATAAAAAACGAGAAAGAGGTAGTAGCTGTAGATAACCCGGAAACGGCAAACCAGAGGAATGATTATGCAAAAGGATGTGCGGTCAGTTCCGGAACGATGAAAAATAAAAACGTTTTATATATTGTGCCGGAGATCGATCGAAGCAAAGAAAAGATAATAGTTCCCGACTCAGATGTAGAAGCCTATAAACGCGACTACACGAAAAAGGAAAATAAACTCGGGAAAAAGGAGAAAGATTATTTTAAACTTCCGAAAGAAGGAGCAGAACCGAAACCGGTATTCTATATTCAGAATGGGGGAAATCTATTTTTCGGGTTTACACCAAGGCTCCGCCTTTCATATGAGAATTCAGTAAAAAAGGGCTTAAAGGGTAAGCAGGGAGAGAGTATATTGGATTATGGAAAGGTGATGTTTGGCTATAGCAGTAATACCGAGAGCTATCGCTCTAAGCTTTCTTTTTCAGACGCGGTGTTGACCGGTAAAAAGAAAGAGATTCCGGAACAGAAGAAAGTCCTTGCGGAGCCGAAACCTACTAGCTATATGGACTATTTAAAGCAGGATGGGAAGACGGTTGACTATAACGGAAATTTTGAGCTCAGGGGCATTAAGCAATACTGGCTCAGGGATACCGTTGCCAAAACATTAGATGATCCGAAGAATGATAATATATTCTCCAAATTTATCCCATTGGATAAGGGCAGTATTTTTACCGGAAAAGTGCGATTTCAAAATCTTACAAAAGATGAATTGGGCTTACTGTTATGGAGTATACGTTTGAATGAAAACTCCCGGATGAATATAGGAAAAGCAAAAGCATTCGGATACGGAAATGTGACAGTGGAAATCATCGGAGCTAAAAAGATTGATTTTGAGAGGGCATACTGTTTTGATGAAGGCTTGAATCTGTCTCCATATGAGGATATCAACGTAGACATTATGATCCAGGCGTATAAGGATCACATAAATACTTTTTTGAAGGGAGGAGATATCGACAAACTTCCGTCCATAGAAGAGTTCTTCCTGATGAAAGCTGCTGATCGAATGCCGCAGGAGGGAAGTATTCGTTATATGAATGTCAGGAAAGAATATCAATACAGGTCGAAAGCGTTGCCTTCGCCAAAGGAAGTGATAGAGGAGAGCGAAAAGGCAAATAAGAGAATATAGCAATATCATATGAGAGCTTTTTTGTGTTGAAAAACAAAAAAAAACCAAAAGTGGGGCTGAAAAAGCTTACTTTCAGAATATTCTGTGAATTAAATGCAAAAATGAGCTGCAGATCCCTTATAACTACGGGTTTTTCGGATCCGACTGTAGAAATGAGGGAGGCCCGACATAGGGCATTGACACAGACCGGAAGACACTCTGAAAAATGCACATACTTCGTAGAAATGAGGGAGGCCCGACATAGGGCATTGACACGTTTTCTGGTCATGCAGCGTTCGTACGCTCCATGAGGTAG
>CANQWV010000003.1 GCA_947627645.1 uncultured Lachnospiraceae bacterium
TGCGTCTATATGACATACTTGCAACTCTCCCTTGCCGGCAGTCGGCGAGGCTTTTGTGCGGTTATATCTACGCGAGCGCCGGGGAGGGAGAATCCACGCAGGATCTGGTCTTTGGCGGGCACAATCTACTGGCTGAGAACGGACACATCCTGGCGCAGTCCTCGCGGTTTTCGTGCGGGGTGACCTGCACGGAGTTCGACGTCGCGCGGCTGCGCGAGGAGCGGCGCAGGATGACGACCTTTGTACCGGATGAGGACGCGGCGTACGAAAAGTGCCGGTTTGTGCTGAAGGAGAAGGAGACGAAGCTGACGCGCAGCTTTGATCCGTACCCCTTTGTGCCTTCGGGCAAGGCGGACAGGGACAGGCGCTGCGAGGAGATCCTGACAATCCAGGCGATGGGGCTGAAGAAGCGGCTGCAGCACACGGGAGCGCAGTGCGCGGTGGTCGGCATTTCCGGCGGGCTGGATTCCACGCTGGCGCTGCTTGTCATGACGAAGGCGTTTGACCTTCTGGGGCTTCCGCACAGCCAGATGACAGCGGTGACGATGCCCGGCTTCGGGACGACGGACCGCACGTATCACAACGCCTGCGAGCTGACGCGCAGACTGGGCGCGGAGCTTTTTGAGGTGGACATCCGCGCGTCGGTGAATCAGCATTTCAGAGACATCGGGCAGGATCCGTCCGCGCACGACGTGACCTATGAAAACTGCCAGGCCAGGGAGCGCACTCAGGTGCTCATGGATCTTGCGAATAAAAAGGGCGGGCTGGTGATCGGCACCGGCGATATGTCGGAGCTTGCGCTCGGCTGGGCGACCTACAACGGCGATCATATGTCGATGTACGGCGTCAACTGTTCTGTGCCGAAGACGCTGGTGCGCCATCTCGTGCGCTACTACGCGGATTCCTGCGGCGACGAAGCGATCAGCCAGATTCTCCGGGATGTGCTGGACACTCCGGTGAGTCCGGAGCTGCTGCCGCCGGAGAACGGAGAGATCTCGCAGAAGACGGAAGACCTCGTCGGTCCCTACGAGCTGCATGACTTTTTCCTCTATTATTTGATGCGTTTCGGCTATCCGCCCGCGAAGATATTCCGCGCGGCGAAGCTCGCGTTCGCTGGAAGCTACGGCGAAGAGACCATTCTCAAGTGGCTGAAGATCTTTTACAGGCGCTTTTTCAGTCAGCAGTTCAAACGCTCCTGTGTGCCGGACGGCCCGAAGGTCGGAAGCGTCGCGCTCTCACCGCGCGGCGACTGGCGTATGCCGAGCGATGCGTGCGCCCGGGTCTGGATGGGGGAGCTGGAACACATTTGCATCCAGCCAGCCGGGGGCGAGCCGCACAGACAGAAGAAGATACGAAATGCCTGATCGCAGGCGCTGCCGTTGAGCGTGACATAAAATCGAAAAAACAGGTCCTGGCAGGCCTGTTTTTTTTGTCAAAAAATTGCATTTCAGCCGCAATATTTAATCAAAGAATAGCAATATTCGAACTGACAATAACCATTTGAAATTGTATAATATGACTTTATAGAAGAGAATTTTGGCGATCCGTATGTGAAAAATGCGGGTGCGCTTAGCTGTCTGGAGGAGCCACATGAGAAATTCTGCTAAAAAAATCATCGCAGGTGCTGCAATCGTACTGGCAATAGCGATAGTTGTTTTTGTGCTGTTGCAGGACAGGACGCAAAATTTCAGCGATAAATATGCAGGGTACGACCTTGCCAGCGACGTTGCGGGTATGGAGCGCGAGGGTACCTACACGAAGTATCTGGCGCAGCACGCAGACGCCGCCTATCCGGATGAGGACGTGGAGATCGATCTGTTCGACTATACGTCGGAGGGCGAGGTGGAAGGGTGCGCGGATTATGAGGGAGCCGAGAAGGCGCTCTACACAGGCGCGGGCTCCACGGTGACCTGGGAGGCGGAGGTCGAAAAGAGCGGCTTCTATAATCTGTACATGGAATACTTTGCGCCGGAGTCGAGGGGCGTTGCGGTGGAGCGCGCGGTCTATGTGAACGGCGAGCTGCCGTTTGAGGATGCGAAGAACATTGCCTTCACGAGAATCTGGCACGACGGCGGAGAGGTGAAGGTGGACAACCAGGGCAACCAGATCCGCCCGACGCAGGTGGAGTCCTACGAGTGGCAGGGCGCGTACTTCCGCGACGACATGGGCTATATCACGGAGCCATATCTCTTCTATATGGAAAAGGGAAAGAACGAGATCATGCTCTCGGCCGAGAACGAGCCGGTGGCGCTGAAGCGTCTGACCCTCACGGCGGTGAAGAGCATTGCCTCTTACGAAGAATATCTTGCGGCGCAGCCTGCTTCCAATGCGACGGACGAGGGGCTGAACTACACCCAGATCGTGCAGGGCGAGGATTCGACCTACCGCTCGGAGTCGTCGCTCTACGCGAAGTACGACCGCTCGTCGCCGTCGACGCAGCCGAACAGCGTGACGAAAACCGTTCTGAACTATGTGGGCGGCGAGGCCTGGAGAAGCCCGGGACAGTGGGTCGAGTGGGAGTTCGAGGTGCCGGAGGACGGCTACTACAACATCATGGTGAAGGGTCGCCAGAACTATTCGCGCGGAAACGTATCCGGCAGAACGGTGTACATAGACGGGGAGATCCCGTTTGAGGAGATGAAGGGCATCTTCTTTGACTACAGCAACGGCTGGAACTGTAAGCGGCTGGCCGACGAGGAGGGCGAGCCCTACAAGTTCTATCTGACGGCAGGTACGCACACGATCCGCCTCGAGGCGACCCTGGGCGGCGCAGGCGCGATCCTCGAGGAGCTGGAGGATTCAATCTTCCGTCTGAACCAGATCTACCGGAAGGTGCTCGTGTACACGGGCGCGACGCCGGACAAATACAGAGATTACAACATCCATCAGGTATATCCTGAGGTCATGCAGGCGATGGATCTGGAGTCGAAGCGGCTCTACAAGATTGTGGACGACATGGTCGCCTACAGCGGACAGAAGGCGGACAGCATCGCGTCGGCTCAGACGGTGGCCCAGCAGCTGGAGCGCTTCGTGAAAAAGCCGCAGCAGATCACGCTGGAGTTTACTACCTTCAAAGACAACATCACGGCGCTGGGAACGGCGTCCCTGAATATGAGTTCGACGATGCTGGATATCGATTATCTGGCCATCACGGGCGAGAACGCGAAGCCCCCGAAGGACACGGAGCCGGTGTTCGCGCGGATCTGGCATGAGATCAAATCGTTCGCCGCATCCTTTGTGGTTGACTACGACGCGGTCGGCGATGTCTACGAGGACACGGACGACGTCGTCAAGGTGTGGGTGCTCACCGGGCGTGACCAGGGCACGATCCTCAAGTCGATGGTCGACGACACCTTCACGCCGCAGAGCGGGATCAAGGTGAATGTGGAGATCGTGGCGCCCGACGCGCTGCTGAACGCGGTCGTGGCGGGCAGAGGGCCGAACGTGGTGCTCTCGGTCGGCGCGGACCAGCCGGTCAACTACGCGCTGCGTAACGCGGTCGAGGATCTGTCCCAGTTCGAGGATCTCGGCGAGGTGCTTAAGCACTATGAATCCAGCTCCTACGATCAGTACCGCCTGGATGACCACATCTACGCGATACCGGAGACGCAGACCTTCAACGTCATGTTCTACCGCAAGGACGTGCTGGAGGAGCTCGGGCTTGAGATTCCGAATACCTGGCAGGAGCTGATCGAGATGCTTCCGACCATCCAGGGCAACAATATGTCGGTGGCGCTTCCGACGGCTGCGGGCAGCAGCACCACGGCCACGCCGAGCACGGCGGTCGCGTCGACTGCTCCGGATCTTTCGATGTACTTCAGCCTGCTGTTCCAGTACGGCGGCGATCTTTACAACGAGGCCGGCACGGTGACGACCGTGAACGACGAGGCGGGCGTGAAGGCGTTCGACGATTACACGAGATATTTCAACGATTACGGAATTCCGACGATCTACGACTTCGTGAGTCGCTTCCGCTCCGGCGAGATGCCGATCGGCGTGATGGCTTATTCGAGCTACAATACGCTGATGGTATCGGCTCCCGAGATCCGCGGCCTGTGGGACTTCACCCTGATCCCGGGCACGGAGCGCAAGGACGAGAACGGCAAGACCTACATCGACCGCTCGGACATGATCACGGGCAGCGCGACCATGATGATCAAGACCGAGGAGGAACAGCTGCGGAACAATTCCTGGGAATTCATGAAATGGTGGGCGGACACGGATACGCAGGTGCGGTTCGGCCGCGAGATCGAGGCGCTGCTCGGTTCCTCCGCGCGCTACGCGACAGCCAACAAGGACGCGTTCTCAAGGCTGGCCTGGAGCGCGGACGATATCGAGGTGCTGACGGCGCAGTGGGAGCAGACGAAGGGTATCCGCGAAGTGCCCGGCGGCTACTACACGGGACGTCACATCACAAACGCGATCCGCAAGGTTATCAACGAAAAGACTGACGCGCGTGAGACCATCATCGACTACTCGATCACGATCGACGAGGAGATCACGAAGAAACGGATCGAGTTTGGATTGCCGACGGAATAAAATAGAAAAGCCGTGATTCAGAAAGGAAAGGCAGAAGATGAGAGAATATATCAGAAAGTATTTTGTGCTGCGGAAGCACAAGACGGCGGTGGCCCTGAAAAAGGCGAAGCGCAGCAAAATGTGCTATCTGTTTCTGGCGCCCTACGCCATACTGTTCACTATGTTTTACATACTGCCGGTGATCACCTCGATCTTTTTCAGCTTTACCTACTACAACATTCTGGAAAGCCCGAGGTTCATCGGATTGCAGAACTACATCAGCCTGATCCTGGAGGACGATATCTTCCTTACCAGTATCAAGAACACGTTCCTGATCGCCGTTATCACCGGCCCTCTGGGCTATATGATGTCGTTCCTGTTCGCCTGGCTGATCAATGAGCTTCCGCGCTGGATCCGCAGCGTCGTGGTGGTGATCTTCTACGCGCCCTCGATCGCGGGCAACCTGTACGTGATCTTCTCGGTGTTCTTCCGCGGCGACGCGTACGGCTATGTGAATGCGTTTCTGATGAACGCCGGCATCATCAACGAGCCGATCCTGTGGTTTATCGATCCGAAATATATGCTTCCGGTCTGTATGCTCGTCATTCTGTGGATGAGCCTTGGCACGGGCTTCCTGTCCTTTGTGGCCGGCCTGCAGGGCGTGGACCGAACCCAGTTCGAGGCGGGCTATATGGACGGCGTCAAGAACCGCTGGCAGGAGCTCTGGTACATCACGCTGCCAAATATGAAGCCGATGCTGATGTTCGGCGCCGTCATGTCGATCACGCAGGCGTTCGGCGTGTGCGACGTCACGATGGCGCTCTGCGGATACCCGAGCACGGACTATGCGGCGCGCACGGTCGTGACGCACCTGTTCGACTACGGCTATTCGAGGTTTGAGATGGGCTACGCGTCCGCGATCGCGACCTTGCTGTTTTTGATCATGATTTTGTGCAACAAGGCAATCCAGAGTATGTTGAGAAGAGTAGGGACCTGATATGAGCAAAGTCAAAGTGAGAAAAAAAGAAAAAGAAATCGTATACCGCAAGAAGCTGATCCGCAGGAGAAAGCCGAACCGTTCCATTTTCGGGGATCTGGCCCTGTACCTGTTTCTGGCTTTTATGGGGGTCATCATGGTCTTCCCGATCGTGTATGCCGTCAACAGCGCGCTGAAGCCGCTGGATGAGCTGTTCATGTTCCCGCCGAAGATCTTCGCGATCAATCCGACGTTCGACAACTTTTCGGATCTGTTCGTGACGATGGGAAAGTCGTGGGTGACGTTCTCGCGTTACCTGTTCAACACGGTGTTTATCACCTTTGTCGGCACGGCCGGGCATCTGCTCGTGGCGTCGATGGGCGCGTTTGTGCTGGCCAAATATGATTTCCCGGGCGGCAGCACGTTCTTCAAACTGGTCACCGTGGCGATGATGTTCAGCGGATATGTCACGGCAATCCCGAACTACCTGATCATCAACGCCCTGGGCTGGGTCGATACCTACTGGGCGATCGTCATTCCGGCGTTTGCGTCGCCGATCGGACTGTTCCTGATGAAGCAGTTCATGGAAGGACTGCCGACGGCGCTGATCGAGGCGGCAAAGATTGACGGGGCGAACGAGTGGAAGGTATTCTCCAGCATCGTGATGCCGAACGTAAAGCCGGCGTGGATGACGCTGATCATTTTCCAGGTGCAGGCGCTCTGGAACAACAAGGCGGCGACCTTTATCTACTCGGAGGAGAGGAAGACGCTCGTATATGCGCTCCAGCAGATCCAGAACGGCGGTATCGCGAGGACCGGGCAGGCCGCGGCGGTGCTCGTGGTCGTCATGATCGTTCCGATCCTGATCTTTGTGTTCTCCGAGAGTCAGATTCTGGAGACAATGGCAAGCTCCGGCTTGAAGGATTAACTTGGCGAGGTGTCATATGAGAAGAAGGATAACAAGAGCCTTAGGGCTTGCGCTTAGCACGGCGTTGCTTGCGGGCGGCGCGATGGGGCTGACCGCCCACGCGGAGAAGGGCTATACCTACTGCTATGATTACTGGGGCGACGTGCAGTATTCGCCGGACGCATACGAGACGGTGAATGTGTTTACGTCGGAGGAGCTCGGCCTGGATGTGAAGCTGAGCTCGCCGCAGGGGATGTTTGTGTCGGGGGACAGCATCTACGTGTGCGACACGGGGAACAACCGTATCCTGGAGTTTACAAGGAGCGACACGGATTCCATCAAATTCGTGCGCAGCATCGACAGCATCCAGGGAGACACGGATGTGACGGCTTTCAATTCCCCGACGGATGTGGCGATCAGCGAGGACGGCTATATGTACGTGGCGGATATGAACAACAACCGCGTGGTGAAGCTGGACATGGCCGCCAACTATATCATGGAGTTCACGAAGCCGGACGACGTGACCTTCGACCAGTCGATCAGCTTCATTCCGACGAAGCTCGCGGTCGATACGGCGGGCAGGGTCTACTGCATCGCGACAAACGTCAACAAGGGACTCATCAAATACGAGAACGATGGAACATTTGCGGGCTACATCGGCGCGACGCCTGTCACCTATGACTGGGTGGACTACATCTGGAAGCGCCTGGCGACGCAGGAGCAGAGGGCGAACATGGAAAACTTCGTCCCCACTGAGTACGACAACATCTATATGGATTACGAGGGCTTCATCTACGCCTGCACGACGAACGTCAGCGAGGAGGAGGTCGACGCGGGGACGGCGACCCCGATCCGGCGGCTGAACATGCTCGGCAGCGATATCCTCGTGCGAAACGGCGAATGGCCGGTGGCGGGCGACCTCTACATCGGGTCGGGCGGAGGCTACTCGGGCCCCTCGCTGTTTACCGACATCACGGCGATGGACAACGACGTGTACATCGGGCTGGACAAGATGCGCGGCAGGCTTTTCACCTACGACGACCAGGGGCGGATGCTCTACTGCTTCGGCGGCAACGGAAGCATGAACGGATATTTCAAGCAGCCGGCAGCCATCGAACACATGGGACACGACCTGCTCGTGCTCGACACGCTGGACTGCAGCATCACGCTGTTTTCACCGACCGAGTACGGCAACCTGATCTTCGACGCGATCGAGCAGTTCCAGGACGGCTTCTACGAGGAGTCGGGGGAGAGCTGGCAGGCGGTCATGGACCTGAACGGCAATTATGACATGGCCTATATCGGTATCGGCCGCTCGCTTCTGAGACAGAAGAAATATCACGAGGCCATGGATTATTTCCGACTGAAATATGACGAGGACAATTATTCCAAGGCATACAAGCAGTACCGGAAGGAATGGGTCGAGGATCACATCGTACCGATCTTCCTGATCGTGTTCCTCCTGCTGGCGGTTCCGCTTGTGATCGGCAGGATCCGGCAGACCAAGCAGGAGATCGACCGCGCGGACATCTTCAAGCCTGGGATGATCGCGGATTCCGAGGCCGGGGACGGGAGGCAGCAATGACGGTTTCATTGAAAAGGAAAGAGAAATTTGAAAACTACATAGGATCCCTGAAGTTTTCCCTTTACTGCATCACTCATCCGTTTGACGGTTTCTGGGATCTGACCCACGAAAAGCGGGGGAGCATCGCGGCGGCGAACACGATCCTCATTCTGACGCTGCTGGCGCGCATCCTCAAGCTCCAGTTCACCAGCTTTCTCTTCATCAGGGTGTACTGGCCGGAGATCAACATTTTCCTGTACATCGCGAGCGTTGTGTTCCCGCTCGCCCTGTGGACCATCTGCAACTGGGGACTGACCACGCTGTTCGACGGCAAGGGAAGGCTCTCGCAGGTGTATATGGCGACCTGCTACGGGATGACGCCGTATCCGCTGATCCAGTTTCCGCTGATCATCTTCAGCCATTTCGTGACGGTGGACGAGGCAGAGTTCTATACGGTCTTAAGCGCGATCTCCCTCGTCTGGGCGGCGGCGCTGATCCTGGTTGCCATGTCGCAGATCCATGAGTACAAGATGAGCCAGACGATCTTGGCCGTCATCGCGACCGGTTTCGGAATGCTTGTGATGATCTTCATCCTCCTGCTGTTCTTCAGTATGATCAGCCAGGGCGTGGCATACTTTATCTCGATCGGCAAGGAGATTTTGTTCCGAATATGACGATCACCTTTGAGAGTCAAAGAGGCTGAATAAATAGGAGATACAGAATATGAAGTCTTCGATGGGAAAGATAATCAAAAAAATGATAGGGCCGGTCATTCTTCTGGCGCTTGTTCTCGCAGGCTTTCTTTTCATGAAATACTACAAGCCGGCGGAAGATGAGCCGCAGGTGATCGAGACGAAGACCTACTCAGGCGACGTCAAGACGGCTGTCCTGGAGAACGACGATCTTCTCTTTGAACTGGATCCGGACACCACGCAGTTCACCGTCACGGATAAGAAGAACGACAAGGTATGGTACTCCAACCCGCCGGACGCAGACAAGGATCCGCTGGCGCTCAAGCTGGACAAATCTCAGCTGAAGTCCACACTGTTGCTCACCTACAGCACAACGAACGGCGTAGACACCCTTTTCAACAATTTCGACTATAGCATTGACGCGGGCTCCTACGAGATCGAGCAGGGCGAGGATTATGTGAAGGTCTATTACTCGATCGGCAAGTTCGAGGAGAAATTCGTGATCCCGACATCCCTGTCCCTGGAGCGGATGGATGAGCTGACCGAAAAGATGGACAAGAGCAAGGCGAAAAAGGTGCGGGGCTACTATAAGAAATACGACATCGACAATCTCGGCAAGAAGGACAACAAGGAAGAGCTTCTTGCGCAGTACCCTTCTCTGGCAGATGCGCCTCTGTATGTCCTGAGAGATTCGGCGAGCGATAACGTAAAGCGCATGATCGCCGAGAATTTCGCGGAGGCGGGTTATACCTACGAGGATTACCTGGCGGACTCGGGCGAGTCAGAGGAGGGCGAAGCCTCCGAGCTGCCCGTGTTCAATGTAAACGTCATCTACCGTCTGGACGGCAACAAGCTGACGGTCGAGGTGCCGATGGAGGAAATTGAGTATCGGGAGAACTATCCGATCTACTACCTGACCGTGCTTCCCTACTTCGGAGCGGGCGGAACGGAGGACGAGGGCTATCTGCTGGTGCCCGAGGGCGGCGGCGCGCTCATCAATTTCAACAACGGAAAGGTGGCGCAGAACAGCTACTACGCGAACCTGTACGGCTGGGACTACGCGCAGTACAGAGAAGCGGTCGTGCATGAGACGAACACCTATTTCAATGCGTTTGGAATCGCCAACAACGGCTCCTCCTTCCTGTGTGTGCTGGAGGACGGCGCTCCCTACGCGGGCATCAACGCCGACATCAGCGGAAAGACGAACAGCTACAACTCCGTATCGGCGCAGTACACCATGCTTCACCGGGAAGTGTACGAGATGGGCGACCGCTATGAGAGCAAGATCTATATGTACGAGGACGCGCTTCCGAAGGAGCCGCTCGTGCTGAGCTATTATTTCCTGGAGTCGGACAGCTACGCGGATATGGCGAACGCCTACCGCGGCTATCTGCAGAACGAGTATGGAGAGCTTTTCACGGAGAAGGTAGAGGACGGCGAGACGCAGATTCCTACGGTGGTCGAGATCGTCGGCGCTGTGGACAAGGTGAAGCAGATCGCGGGCATCCCGGTGTCGAGGCCGCTGGCGCTCACCACCTTTGACGAGGCAAAGGATATCATCGGAGATCTCCTGCAGGACGGCATCGGAAATATGAGCGTGAAGCTCTCCGGCTGGTTCAACGGCGGCGTGCAGCAGAAGATCCTCACGAAGGCGAAGGTGCTCTCGGAGCTGGGCGGAAAGAGCGATCTGAAAGAGCTTACGGCGTACGCGAAAGAGAACGGCGTGGATCTGTATCTGAACGGCATCACGAATTATGCGTATGACAGCAATATCCTGGACGGCTTCCTCACGTTCACGCAGGCGGCGCGCTTCGCGAGCAAGAAGGTGGCGGAGATCCATCCGTACAATACGGTGACCTACAACGCGAGGGAAGGGCAGGAGCCGCACTATCTGCTCAAGGCTTCGCTGATCTCGAAAATGGTCGACAATCTTGTAAATGCGGCGGACAAATATGGGGCGAATGTTTCCTTCGAGGACGTCGGCGTGGATCTGAGCTCGGACTTCAACAAGAAGACGCCGGTTTCGCGGCAGAGCGAGCTGAACGCGCAGGTAGAGCAGATGCAGGCAATCCGCGACGGCGGAAAGAAGATCATGATCAATATGGGCAACGACTATGCGGTGGCCTACAGCGATATCGTGACGAACATGAACCTGCGCGGCTCGGATTATACCATACTGGATACTTACGTTCCCGTCTATCAGATGGCGCTCCACGGCTATGTGGATTATACCGGAGAGCCGCTGAACCTGACGCAGAACGAAGAAGAGGAGCTGCTTCTGTCGGCCGAGTACGGCGCGGGACTTGCGTTCACGCTGATGGACGAATCCGCGTTTACCCTGCAGAACACGCTCTATACGGAATATTTCGGGGCGGAGTATGAGACCTGGCACGACCGGATGCTGGAGATCTACGAGCGCTACAACAGCGAGCTCGGCCACACCTTCACCCAGAGGATGACGGGCCATGAGAAGCTTTCGGAGACGTTCTCCTGCACGGAATATGCGGACGGCACGAAGGTGTATGTGAACTATGGATACGACTCGGTGAAGACACCGGAGGGCAAGACGCTTGCGGCGAGGGATTATCTGGTACAGAAAGGATCTTGATTATGAAGAAGCGCAAAAAATACACAGGGCTTGAGAGAAGAAAGGCGATATCGGGATATCTGTTTATCTCGCCGTTTATCATTGGCTTTCTGGCCTTCATGGTGGTGCCGCTGTTCCAGTCGCTTTACATGAGCTTCTGCAACGTGCAGGTGAGCCCGGAGGGCATCACAAATTCCTACGTCGGCCTGAGCAACTACATTCAGGCGTTCACGGTCGACACCGAGTTCAACCGGCTGCTGGTGGAGGAGATCTCGAGGATGTGCATCAACTCCGTCGCTATCATGGTGTTCAGCTTTTTTGTGGCGCTGATCCTCAACCAGAAGTTCAAGGGCAGGGCGCTCGTGAGGGCAATCTTCTTCCTTCCGGTGATCCTCTCGTCGGGCGTGATCCTCGGCGTAGAGACGGACAACGCGCTGCTCGCGAGCGTACAGAGCATGGTGGAGGAGACGACCAATGTGTCGAGCGTGAGCGACACCCTGCAGACGATCCTGATCACCTCAGGAATCGGCGCGAGAGCCTTTGAGACCGTGTTCGACATCGTGGACGGCATCTACGACGTCGCCATCGCGTCAGGGATCCAGATCATCATCTTCCTGTCCGGCCTGCAGACGATCTCCGATAGTATGTATGAGGCGGCCTCCATCGAGGGCTGCACGGCATGGGAGAGCTTCTGGAAGATCACGTTCCCGATGGTAAGCCCTTTGTTCCTCGTGAACTGGGTCTACACGATCGTGGACTTCTGTATGCGTTCTGATAACGAGCTGATCGAGAAGATCAGCGAGCAGATGATCGCTTATATCAATTATGGCTTTGCCTCGGCGATGTCCTGGGTCTATTTCGTGGTGATACTCAGCATCATAGGCATAACCTCGTTACTTATCTCGAAGGGGGTATACTACTATGACTAAAGCCAGGGCTGCAAAGCGCATGAAAGGAAGCTTCTGGGAGCGCAACAAGCTGTCGGAAGGATATCTGCTGAAAAAAACGATCTACGATTTCGTCTATAAGATCGCCCGCGCGGCGCTTTTGTTCGGAATGTGCTTCCTGATCCTTCAGCCGATCCTGATGAAGATTTCCGTGAGCTTTATGGAGGAGCGCGACCTGTACAACCCGATGGTCATCTCAATCCCGGAGCATTTTACGACGGCGAATTATCAGCTGACGGCGCAGTTTATGTCATACGGAAAGTCGCTGGTCAACACGCTGATCGTCTCGCTCACGATCGCCCTGCTGCAGATCACGGTGAGCACGCTGGTGGGCTACGGTTTTGCGCGCTTTAACTTCCCGCTCAAGAAGTTCTGGTTCGCGTGCGTGATCCTTGTGATCGTGATCCCGCCGCAGACAATCTCCACGTCACTGCACCTGCATTTCCGCTACTTTGATATTTTCGGGATCTTCAAGGCGCTGACGGGGGAGGCGCTCAACCTGCGCGGCTCGGTGCTTCCGTACTATCTGATGAGCGCGGGCTGTATGGGCTTAAAGAGCGGCCTGTACATCTATATGATACGGCAGTTCTTCCGGAACATTCCGAAAGAGCTCGAGGAGGCGGCCTACGTGGACGGCTGCGGCACGCTGAAGACCTTCGTGCGCATCATGCTGCCGGACGCGAAGCCGATCCTGACGTCCTGTTTCCTGTTCTCTTTCGTATGGCAGTGGACGGACAATTTTTATTCCAAGATGTTTCTCGGCAATATCAGCCTGCTCGCCAAAGAGCTCGCGGTCGTGGCGGACCGTATGGACGCCTGGGTGGTCAACACCCTGAAGATCCCGGGCGGCGCGTCGGTGGGCTACACGAACTGTATCGTCTCGACCGGCACGCTGATGGTGATCGTGCCGCTGCTGATCCTGTATCTCTTCGCGCAGAAGGGCTTCGTCGAGAGCATCAGCAGCTCGGGGATCAAGATGTAGTGTTTCGCGAAAGCAATGAGCCGTGCAGAGACGATGGAACGGGAAATGCCTGCTTGCAGGCAATTTCACGAGACAGCGGCTCTATAGGGCGAACGCCCGCGACCGAGGAAAGCCGCAGGCTTTTCGAGGCTGCACGGCAATAAGAACGATATATAACACCGTGTTATATATATATTTTAAAAGGAGGATGAAACATGAAAAGAAAAACTTTAAACAGAGTACTGACAGCTTCCATGGCTGCGGCGGTGGCGGCCAGCATGATGGGCGGCGCTCTCACTGTATCGGCGGAGGATGAGGAGTATGTAGCTCTCACGGATGAGAACGGCAACGTCTACGACCTCGGCGGCATGGAGATCGTGATCCGCGACTGGTGGAGCGCGGGCGACGAGATCGAGAACGTCACGGACGACTACAGCGAGGCTCGTCTGGACTATGCGAACTGGGTGCAGGAGACCTACAACTTTACCATTAAGCAGATCGCGATCAGCGACTGGGGTTCCACACCAGAGGATTACCTGAACTATGTGACCTCGGGCGGCGACGACGAGAACTACGTATGGATCCTGAGATCCGGTCCGGAGTTCGTATCCGCTATGGCCAGTGGGCTGATGTACGATCTGTCCACGCTGGACTGCCTCGACTTCACGGAGGAGAAGTGGACGAGGAACGGCGTGCATGAGCTCTGCTCGAAGGGCGACGCGATCTACGGCTGCAGCCCGTCGATCCCGGAGCCGCGCGGAGGTATGTATTTCAATAAGAGGCTGGTCGAGGAGGCCGGCATCAACCCGGATGACATTTACCAGTGGCAGAGAGACGGCGAGTGGACCTGGGATAAGTTCGAGGAGGTCTGCGAGCAGATTAACGCCGACACGGACAACGACGGCGTGATCGATCGCTGGGCGATGGTTTCGGATGAGTCCGAGATGAAGAATGAGGCCGTATGGTCCAATGGCGGTGAGTTCATCGGTATGGAGGACGGCAAGTATGTGAACAAGACCGAGTCCGAGGAGACATTGACGGCTCTGAACTGGGCGCTTGACATGATGGCGAAGTACAACTATAAGCCGGAAGGCTCTGAGTGGGATTGGTGGAAGACCTCCTTCCCGGCAGGCGACGCGGCGTTCATGGTTGGCCAGGCTTACCTTGCGGCGAACGAGCTGAAGGATATGGAAGACGACTTCGGTTTCGTCTGCTTCCCGATGGGCCCGAGCGCAGAGTATTACACGAACGTTTACACCGACAACATCTATGCGATTCCGGCCTGCTATGACGCAGACAAGGCCTGGAAGATCGCGTTCGCGCTTGACGCTTACACGGATCTGGTACCGGGCTACGAGGATTACAACGACAGACTGACCGGCTTCTACGACACCTTCCGTGACATGGAGTCCGTGGACGAGACGATCGAGATCCTCTGCAACAACGGCTTTACTACCTATCATGACATGATCCCGGGCCTGTCCTATGGCGAGCAGTTCCTGTGGAACGTAAATGCGGACAATCCTCCTGCAGCGGCAGCGGAAGCTGTGAGAAACCTGTGGCAGGGTTATCTGGACTACGCGAACGGCGATTCGGACGTGATGCCGGTAGAGACCGAGGCAGAGACGACAGCTGCAGAGACCGAGGCGGCTGCTGAGTAATCGGGAACAAGCCGAAAGTTTTCTTGTCGCGGCTTTTAAAGTATGCTATCATGGAAAGAGGGGGAGTGCTCCCCCTCTTTCTGCAGGTCAGGGCTTAGCCTGCGCCGGGCAGAAAGAGAAAAGTAACAGGGAGGTACATAGGCATATGAGAAAGAGTAAGAAGAATTTGCTGATGTTGGCCGCGGCTGCGGCGCTGGCGGTCGCTGCTGTCCCGGGCTTCAGCCAGGCGAGCGAAGACATGACAGAGATTACGTCAGAAGAGACGGATGCAGCGATAGTCTCCGGGGAGGAGACGGAGCTGCCGGTTCTCACCGTGGAGGACGTGGAAGTGCTGACAGAAGCCGATGGGGAGGCAGACGTGGCGCTCTATGCGGAAGCTGCGGACGCGTCGGCTTCAGAGACAGAAGAGGATACAGCGGCAGCCCCCGGGGCGGACGTCCCGACGGCGGCGGAGGTGCTCGCACAGATGAACGTCGGCTGGAATCTTGGAAATACCTTTGACGCCTGGGGTTCGCCGGACGTGATGGGAAATGAGACCTACTGGGGCAACCCGAAAACCACGAAGGAAATGATCGACGCGGTGCGTACGCAGGGCTTCAACACGCTGCGAATCCCGGTCACCTGGGCGCAGAGCGTCGGCGAGGCGCCGGATTACACGATTGACGGCGAATGGCTCGACCGAGTGGCAGAGGTGGTGGATTACGCCTACGACGAGGGGATGTTCGTCATTATCGACACACACCATGAGCCGGACTTCTGGCTTGTGCCGCAGCCGGAGAATGCGGAGGAGATCAAGGCGGAGCTTGTCGCGATCTGGGCGCAGCTCTCTGAGCGTTTTGCGGATTACGATTATCATCTGCTGTTCGAGGGCATGAACGAGCCGAGGACTAAGGGCAGCGAGAAGGAATGGGCCGGCGGAACGGACGAAGAGCGCGCCGTGGTGAACGAGTTGAATCAGGCCTTTGTGGATACGGTGCGCGCGGCCGGAGGCAACAACGCGACGAGAAGCCTGATCATCTGTCCTTACGGGAATTCGGTGACTTACAACAGCATTCAGCAGCTCGAAGTACCCGATGACAAATACGTGATGGTGTCGGCGCATCTCTATACGCCTTACTATTTTACCTACGAGCCGGAGGGACAGAGCATCAACGGGTGGGACGGCACGCTCAAGAAGGACATTATCTCGAACGTCGACCTGCTCAAGCGGCATTTCTTAAGCAAAGACATCCCGGTCATCGTCACGGAGTTCGGCGCGGTCAACAAGACCTACAAGGACGCGGACGGGAACGAGGTGTCGAACACGGAGCAGGTGCTGAAATGGCTTGCCGACTATATGGAGGTCATGAACCGTTTCGGGATCAAATGCATCTGGTGGGACAACGGCAACTACAGCGGCGACGGTGAGAAGTTCGGGATTTTCGACCGGAAGAACTGCAGCTGGTATTCGCAGGAGATTGCGGACGCGCTGATCCAGTGCGCGCAGCAGGAGTGAGACGGATTCTGTCATGAGAGGAGGACGCCCGGATGAGGGAAGTTTACTGGCACCTGCCTGGCTTTTGCAGCTTCCGGCTGCTGAACCAGGTGATACTCAATCTGATGAAGGACTATCCGGATAAATTCCGCGAGGGATACCGGGTTGGTTCTGTGTACGGGACGTTTCCGGGCGCGATCTGGAACGGCGGGCGCACGGTGCTGGGCTTTGCAGGAAAGCAGGAAATCGAGTCGGTGCTGAAGCTTTACAACAGCAGGGGTGTGCCGGTGCGCTTTACCTGGACGAATACGCTCCTGGAGGAGAAGCACGTGTACGACACCTACTGCAATCTCATCATGCGCCTTGCGGACAACGGCCTGAACCAGGTGCTCGTGAACTCTCAGGCGCTTGAGGATTACATCCGGCGGGAGTACCCGCGCTATCCGATCATCTCCTCCACGACCAAGCGGATCACCGAACTGGACGCGCTGAGGAAGGAGCTGGAGGGCGATTATCGGCTGGTCGTGCTCGACTATGACCTGAACCACAATGAGGAGGTTCTCTCGGAGCTTGCTCCCTGCGCGGACCGCATCGAGCTTCTGGTCAATGAGGTGTGCTATCCGGACTGCCCGAAGCGGGCGGAGCATTACCGGCAGCAGTCGCAGCTGCAGCTGGAGTTTGACACGGAGACCAACTTCCCCTGCCCGAACCGTTCGCGCAGCCGGAAATTTTCGGAGTGCAGGACGAGGCCTGCCTTTATCTCCAACGAGGAGATCGGTTCCTACATCGACCGGGGATTCGTGAATTTCAAGATCGCCGGGCGTGGTATGCCGATCGAATATCTGGTGGAATCGTATGTGTATTTTCTGGTAAAGGACGAGGACAGAGACTATATCAAGGGGAAGATCAACCGGCTGCTGCAGCAGTTTCGGGAGGCGGCGCTGCGCAAAAAGGGCCTCCGCTAGTTTTTCAGCCGCGCCGGTGGGAAAGCGGATTGAGTTTATTATTCTTTTCGCGGTATTCGGTCGGAGAGCAGTGCTTCTGCTGGCGGAATACCCGGTTGAAGGTGGGAATGCTCGGAAAGCCGGAGCGCATCGCGATCTCCGCGATGGAGAGCCCGGGCTGCTCCAGAAGTTGCTCCGCGGCCTTGATCCGAAGATGCATCAGATAGCTGCAGAAGGTGTAGCCTGTATACTGTTTGAAAAGCCTTGAGAAATAATATTTGCTGAAGCCTGTGGCGGCGGCAGCGTCTTCGAGGCGGAAATCCTCTGTGAAATGTTCGTCGATGTATTCCATGACGCTGTTGAATTTGCTGATGTATTCCTGCTGTTTGTAGCTGCTCGCATTGGAAAAAGCGTTCATACTGTTCAGCTGATTTTTGCCGAGCATGACAAACAGGTTCATCAGCAGGGAGAATACGGAGAGTTCATAGAGCGGGCTCTTGCTGAAATATTCCGTGCATATCTGCATGAGCGTCTGGTATGTGTCGTTGTAGACGTGAGGGAACGCCGCCTTTGTGATGTGCAGCGGCGAGGCAAGCAGCGTCGAAAGCTCCGAGAAGCCATGGATGGATGCGATCGAAGAAATATCAAACAGGTAGATGAAACGCGTGCCGGAATCCGGGGCTGTGAGTGAGTGGAGCGCCCCAGAAGGGATGATCAGAATGTCGTCGGGCATGAGATGATAAGCTTTGCCCTCGACCATTACGTCGTACCAGTTTTCCACGGGCACAATGATCTCGAGATCCGTGTGCCAGTGCGTGTCAAAGGGCTCAATCTGGACGTTGCGCCAGATGCGGATCGCGCAGCTTCCCTGATGCTGTACGATCTCGTGATCCTTTTCCACCACGCGCTCGCCGGAGAAATCGTTGTTCGCCGTGTAAAAGTCGATCGTTTCGTTTTTCACATACATACGCCCCGTTTCTATGACAGATATGTGCAGGCCAGCGCCGAACGGGCCATAAGGCTTTCGCAGAATATGGCGATCTGGCTGACTGCTGATGACGCAGGAAAGCGAATGCCGGTTTTGGCATTGGCCGCAGCGCCGTTTGGCTTTCTTTGCCGTCATCTTATCACAATTCACTCAAAAAGTAAAATGCTATCGAAACTATGGATAAGAGGAGCCACTTATGAGAAGAAGATTTCTGCGCGCGGCAGCCTGGATACTGACGGCAGCCGTGCTGACAACGGGCGGCGTCGCGGCCGCCGCGGAGGAGACGCCGCAGACAGAGGAGACAGCTGCGCAGGCGACGCAGACAGAAGAAGCGTCTGCAAAGGAGGAGCTGCAGACAGAAGAAGAACTTGTGAAAGAAGCGCCGCAGACAGAGGAAGCGTCTGTAAAGGAGGAGCTGCAGACAGAAGAGAAAACTGCGGAAGAGGCAAAGCAGGCAGAAGGGGAGGATGAGGAAGTGCGCCTGAAGGATGCGGTAACGAAGGAGCTGGGCTGCTATGTCGGCGCGGCGGTCACGGGACAGGAGATCAACAACCGGAGAGTGTGGGAGATCATCACGACGCATTTCAACGCTGTGACCCTCGGCAATGAGCTGAAGCCCGACGCGCTGTTCAATTACAGCAACGCCGTCTGCCCCGGCACGGAGGAGGCTGAGCTGAACGGTGAGACGATCTCCGTGCCGAAGATCAATTTTTACAAGGCGGAGAATATGCTGGACAAGATCCTGATGTGGAACAGACAGAACCCGGACGATGCGCTGAAGGTGCGCGGACACGTGCTCGTGTGGCATTCTCAGACGCCCGAGTGGTTTTTCCATGAGGACTACGACAAGCAGAAGCCTTACGTGGACAAGGAGACGATGAACAAGCGCCTGGAGTGGTACATCCGCACGGTGCTGACGCATTTCACGGGGGAGGACAGCGAGTATAAGGATCTGTTCTACGGCTGGGACGTCGTAAACGAGGCGGTGAGCGACGCTACGGGAACCTACCGCTCCGACCAGGAGAATCCGGACGAGCCTCTTTCGAACGACACGCATGGCAATAATTCGAGCTGGTGGCATATTTATCAGAGCAATGAATTTATCCTGAATGCGTTTGTCTACGCGAACAAATACGCGCCGGCCGGTCTGGAGCTCTATTACAACGATTACAATGAGTGCTCGGGACAGAAGATGGCAGGCATCCTGGAGCTGCTGCGCGCGGTGAAAGAGACCGAGGGTGCGCGCATCGACGCGATGGGAATGCAGGGACATTACAACATGGATTCGCCGAATTATTCGGAGATCGACATGGCGATCCGTATGTATGCCAGGGTCGTGGACAACGTGCAGATGACGGAGCTGGACATGAAGGCGAGCGAGGACTACGACGGCAGCCCGGAGTCGAAGGAGAAGGAATTCGAGAAGCAGGCGAAGCGCTACGGAGCGATCTACTGGGCGCTCAAGTCTGCCAACAGCGAGGACGACGTCAACATCACGTCGCTCACCTTCTGGGGGACGGCGGATCACCTTTCGTGGCTGCAGAGCCGTTCCAACGTCGGAGGCGGCAACACCACGGGGCTTCCCGAATGCCCGCTGCTTTTCGACGAGCACTATGAGAAAAAGCCCGCGTTCTACGCGTTTGTGGGAAAGGACAGCGAGTAAGGATGGACTGAATATAGTCTTTGGGAAGGTTTTGCCAGGCGGCTGAGCAGAGATGCTCTGGACATGGCAGTGTTAGAAACTTCTGTCTGCTGAAGCTGCGAGTGGACAGAGACAGCTTATGATACTATGGAGGCATTGAAGCAATATGAAAATAAAATTTCATCTTCCTGGTCTGCGCTTTAATTACCCGCTGAATATGATGCTCTGCAGCATGATGAAAAAATATCCGGAATTCTTCCGCCCGGACGTGGAGATCGGATCGTTCTTCGGGGAATTTCCTACCTCGCGCTGGAACGGCGGGCGCTTCAGCAACGGCGACCAGTGCGACGCGGGTTTTATCCAGAGTGTGATCCGCACGGTCAATGCGCAGGGCATCCCGATCCGTTATACCTACACGAATCCGCTGCTGCACGAGAGCGACCTGAAGGATGAATACTGCAATTTCTGCATGAAGGCGGCGGACAACGGCATGAACGAGGTGCTGGTCGTCTCCCCGGTGCTCGAGGAGTATATACGAAAAAATTATCCGGGCTACAAGATCAACAGCTCTACCTGCAAGGAGATACGGACGATTGACGCCGTGAACGAGGAGCTGGAGAAGGACTACAACCTGGTGGTGCTCGACTACAATCTGAACAATCAGTTCGAACTGCTGGAGAAGATCAGGGACAAGGCGCGCTGCGAGGTTCTTGTGAACGCCTGCTGCGTGCCGAACTGTCCGCGGCGCGGCGAGCATTACCGCGCGATCGCGAAGCAGCAGGAGATCGTGCTTAAGAACCGGAAGCTTCCGCCGGGAAAGCAGCTCCCGATGAAGGGCTGGCAGTGCGCGTACGGAGATAAGAATACCTTCTACACGATCCAGGATTATCCCACCTTCATCTCGCCCGACGATGTCTACGAGAAATACGTGCCGATGGGCTTCTGCAATTTCAAGATTGAAGGGCGCACCGCCAATCTCTTCGGCCTGATCGACAAGTACGCCCATTACCTGATGAAGCCCGAGCGCAGGGACGAAGGCAGGCTGATGCTCACCCTGAACCTGCAGCAGAGCAAGATCATCACGGTGAATATGCCGAGGAAAAGCGAGTGGAGGAAGCCGTGAGGGGAGACAGATACAAAGGGAACGCAGTCATACAGAAGCCTGGCATGGATAAAAAGGTGGGACAGAATTGATTCGAATTGCGGTAGTTGACGATGAAAAGGAATGTCTGGAGAGGATGGACGCCTATCTCGACCGTCTCTCTGAATATAAGCTTGAGCGTTTTCTCACCACGAGCGCGGAGGAGCTGCTGGAAAAGAGCCGGGCAGGCGTGTGCTTTGATCTTGTGTTTCTCGACATCGAGATGGGGAGCATGACCGGGATCGAGGCGGCGAAGCAGATCAGCGGGGGCGGCAGCGGCCCGCTGATCATTTTTACGACTGCGCACAGCCAGTACGTCAAAGAGGCGTTTTACGTAAACGCGTTCCAGTATATGTTCAAGCCAATAGAATTTGAAGATTTTCGCTACGAATTCGAGCGAGCCGCGAACGCGGTGCAGCGCAGGAACCGCAGCTTTGAGGTCGGCCGCGGGCATGAGAAGGTTCTGCTGAAGTGTTCTGATATTTTCTATATCGAGACGAGGGACAGACATCTCGTAGTGAAGACGGCGGACCGCGAGCATCTGTACAACGGAGCGCTCAGAGAAGCGGAACGGCAGCTTTCCGGGTACGGCTTCTCGAAGGCGGAGCAGGGAATCCTCGTGAACCTTGGCCATGTGCGGAAGCTGGAGCCGACGCGGGTGGAGCTGGACAACGGGGAGACAAAATTTGTCAGCCGGCGTATGTACAAGTCGTTTCTCTCGGATCTGAACATATACCTTTCGCGAAATCAATAGCCTTGCCAGATGGACACATTTGCCGCTTGGCGAGGTAATGATGAGTTTAGTGGCAAAGCGCACTATGGTGGATAACCCCGGATGTGGGAGATTGCTTATTTTTGTAGAAATACGATGGAGAATCAGCCATGAATCTTATGCGAACCATAGCGAACCTGTTCGGCTGCATGATGAGCGTATATATCGCGTATGTCTACTGCGAGGCGTTCCTTCCGGGCAAACCCCGCGACGCACGCGCACGGGAGATCCGCTTCGCGGCGTATACGATCTGTCTGGCGGGCGTGTTCTTCGTGGAGTCACTTCCGCTGCGGATGCTGCTCGCGGTGTGCTGGATCGTTCTGCTTACGTACTGCTATGAATGCTCCTTCCCAAAGCGTGTCTACTCGGCGCTGATCGTCTGCGTGGTCTCAAATATTGCCGAGGTGCTGACGGGAGTCACGACGGTCACGCTCCTGGGAATTGACATCAACGCGGTTCGTGATTCGGATTTCCTTTACAGCGTGAACGTCTTCGCGAGCAAGCTGATCGGACTTTTGCTGGTGAGGGTCATTTTGATCTTTGCGAAAAAGAACCGGGAGAGAAAGGACAACGGATACTCGGCCGCGCTGCTGGTGGTCGCTTTGTTTATTCTGTTCCACATGGCGTTTTTCCTTCAGGCGACGCTCGAGGTCTACTCGGTCGGGAGAAATATCCTGGCGGTGGCCTCCATGCTGCTGATGGCCGGCGCTATGGTCGCCGTGTTCGTTCTCAACAATCGCCAGACGAGGTTTCGGGAATATCAAAGCCGTTTGAACGAGATGGAAAACCGTTACAGCCTGCAGGTCAGAAATTATGAGAACCTGCGGGACAACGCGCGCGTGGCAGGCAGAAATGTCCATGACGTGAAGGAGTTTGTGCTGGCGGTCAGTTCCTGCCTGGAGCAGGGGCGGATTGACGAGGCGAAAGAGCGGCTGGACGAATACAGCGAGGGCCTGGCCCGGACGTCCGCCAGCTCGTCGGGTTCGCCTACGGTGGACGCCCTGATCGGCGCCAAGAAGGAAGAAATGGAAGCGCTCTGTCCGGACAGGCATATCTCGGTAGTGCTGGGCGGAAACCTGCCCATCGACGAGATCGACCTGTGCATCCTGCTCGGAAACGCGCTTGACAACGCGATCGAGGAGAGCAGGCGCATCGCTGACCCGACGGCGCGCTCGATCGAGGTGCGCGTGCTGCCGGGCGCGGGCGGCCTCTCGATCTTCGTGCGAAACAGGATGGCGGCAGACGAGGGGGCAGGCGATGTGCGCGCCGATACGCCGGAGCATGGAAAGGGCGTCGGTGCGGCAGAGCCGAAATACAGAAGAGGCGTCGGTGCGGCAGAGCCGAAGTATGGAAGTGGCACCGATGCGGCAGGGCTGAAATACGGAAGCGGCATCGGCGCGGCAGGGTCGAAACACGGTGTCGGAATCCGCGCAAAAGTGGATTTATTCAGAAGCCGGAAGGATGATCCGCTTGCCCACGGCTTCGGCATCGGGAATATGCGGGCGATCTGCGAAAAATACGGCGGCAGCCTGGAAATCGAGAAGCGCGGCGGTTATTTTGAGCTGAGCGTGTTCCTGCCGGAGTGAAAGCGGGAAAAACGAGAAACAGAGTTGAAATGAGAGGCCAGGCGGAACGAGAAGCAGAGCGGAACGAGAAGCAGAGTGAAACGAGAAACCGAGCAAAACGAGGAACCGAGCGAAATGAGAGACCGGGCGGAACGAGAAACCGAGCAAAACGAGAAACAGAGTTGAAATGAGAGACCGGGCGGAACGAGAAGCAGAGCAAAACGAGAAACAGAGTGAAACAGGAACGGGAAAAGGCGGATGAAGACCTGCCTGGGAGGTGTGGCATGAATACAGCGCGGATTATAACAGAGCTTTTCGGCTGCCTGGGTTCGGTCGGAATCTCCTGTATCTACTGCGAGGCAGTTCTCCCAAAGAGAAGCTGGAGCGTTCTTCGCGTGTGGGTCGTTCGCTGCGCGGCGTATCTGCTCTGTCTGGCAGGTTCCTTCCTCGTGGCGTCGACCCCGGTCAGGGCAGTGCTCATGGAGCTCTGGATCGTTCTGCTCACCTGCTGTTACGAGTGCAGCATTCCGAGGCGCATCTATACGGTGCTGGTGATTTCCGTGCTGGGGGATATCGCTGAGGTCGCGACGATGGTTCTCACGGTCACGATTTTAGGGATCAGCATGGACCTTATCGCGGACTCCGTGGCTGTGTACGCCGCGAACGTCTTCGCGAGCAAGCTGCTGTATCTTCTGCTTGTGCGTTTTCTTCTGTTCTGCACAAGAAAGGACCGGGCTCCCGGGGATGGCGGCTACTCGGCGTCTCTGCTGATTGTTTTTGTGTTTATCATGTTCCACATGGGATTCTTTCTGCGCGCGACGCTTGATGTCTATTCGGTCAGGGGAAACATTCTGGCGATCGCCTCCATGCTGCTGATGAGCGCGGCCATCGTCGCCGTGTTTTACCTGGGCAACCGGCAGGCGAAGCTCCGCGAATACTGGAAGCGGCTCGACGAGATGGAAAAGCGCTACCGTATGCAGGTCAAAAGCTACGAGGAGCTGAGGGACAGCGTGCAGGCCGCGGGCAGAAACGTCCACGATGTAAAAAATTTTGTGCTGGCTGTGCGTTCTTACCTTGAGCAGGGCAGGATCGACGAGGCGAAAAGGAAATTGGATGAGTACGCAGGCCATATCTCTGATCCGCCGGAAAAGAGAGCTTAACGACAAACTGAACGCACAGAAGCGGCGGACAGACTCTGAGCCCAGCGCGTATATACCGAATACGCAAGGGAAATGACCGAATCGTCCGAAGCCGTTGAAAGCACAAAAAGATTTCGCTATTATCTTTCTGCAAAGAGGAACTGTCATTCTATCCGGGAGATCTGTGCTGTGGATTTTCTGGAAAGGAAGGGATCAAAGGAGGACAATAGCGATGAAGAAATGGTTAAGAAACCTGACGACAGCATGCTTTCTGGCGTTATTTGCCGGTCTGGCAGCCGCCCCGGCGGGAGTGTCGGCGTACGGCCTGACGCAGTCGAACCCGAGCGCGGATTCGATCACGGTAAGCTGGGAGCCGGAGGAGGATGCGCTCGCCTATCATGTCTATGCCGGGGAGGATTACGCGGCTGCCGCGCTGGTGCGGGATCTGCCGGCATCGGCGACTTCAGTGACGATTCCCGGGCTTAAGCCGGGGACGGAGTATTATGTCAATGTCAAATACGATGAGAGGTCGTACAGTGGAGGGATCAATACTTATTCCGTCGGCAGTGATGATCTCAGGACGATGCCTGCCAAGGTAGCAAATGTTCATGAGACGCAGTGGTACTATTTTGCGAAATCTTTCACTGTTGAGTGGAGCAGACAGACAGGCGCCGACGGCTATGAGTACAAGATAACAAAGAGCAATGGCAAGAAGGTTGCCGCGGGGGTTGAGGATTCGAAGTATACTTATTTTTTAAGTTATTCTAAAAAAGTGTCGAATTCTATGATCTATGTGGTTCAGGTACGCTCTTACGCCACGATCTGCGGGAAGAAGTATTACGGCGACTGGTCGGACAAGTGCTACTGCTTTACGCAGCCGAGGCTCAAGTCCGCAAAGGTGTCCGGGAACAAGCTCGTGGTTAAATGGGGGAAAGTCACCGGCGCGACCGGATATGAGATCTATGTTTCCACCAATCCGAAAAAGGGCTACAAAAAGGTAAAGACCGTCGGGAAAAATGCGTCTTCTGCGACGATCGCGAAATTTAAAAAGAAAAAGTTTTCAGGGAAAAAGAGCTATTATGTCTATGTCCTGACTGTCAAAAAAGTAGGAAAGCATAAGAATACCAGCGGAAGAGTATACTACTGGAACACGAAGAATTCCAGTGACAGTTATTTCTAAAGGCGGCTTCGGCGACAGAGGTGAACGTAAACAAATCAGAAATGTCGAAACAGAGACAGGGATGCCCGAAGGGCGCTTGCCCGGCAAAGACCGGACGGCTGCTCTAGGGCATCCTTTTTTGCACAGACCCGCGAGAGGAAAAATTTGCTGCTGCCGCAGCACGCGGACCGCGCAGCGAGCAGGGAAAATCCGCGCTGCTCGATCGTAAACCCCGCGTACTATTTTCATTCCCTTGTTCATAAGATAGAAAGAACGTGGCCGAGGACAGCCGCGAGACGGGCAGCAGCTGCGGCGCAGCGGCAGACGGACACAGGCTATGGGCGGCGTAACGACCTGCGGTCGGACACAGACTTTGAGCAGCGTAATGACCTGCGGCCGAAATAGACCTCGGGCGGCATAACGACCGGCGGCTGCAGCAGAAATGGGGGAACGGTATGAACGACAGAGCTTTGAAGGTACTGGAACAATACGATCTGGAGATCACGGGTACCAGGCGGGGCAGAGGCTCTTACATCTGCGAGACAACGCAGGGACTGCGGATTCTGAGCGATTACACGGGATCGGAGAACAAAGCGTTGTTTCAGAACTGCGTGATGGAAAAAATTCGCAGGGGCGGATATGAAAAGGTAGACGTCATCATCCCGAACCGCGAGGGCGCTCTGATCTCCCGGGACTGGGAGGATAATAAATATGTCGTCAAGGAGTGGTACACGGGGCGCGAGTGCGACACGGCGAGCGAGAGCGAGATTCTCTCGGCTGTGAGCAATCTGGCAAAGCTGCACAGGCTGATGCGTCTGGATGCCGCTTCGGAATTTCACCAGAGCTTTACCGCGCAGGAACCGCTTGCGGAGATCCGGGCGCAGAACGCGGAGCTGAAGAAGGTGCGCTCTTTTATAAGGAAAAAGAACACAAAATGCGAGTTTGAGCGGCTGTTCCTGAACGATTACGCAAGATATTTCGAGCAGGCGCAGCAGGCGGAGCGGGAGCTTGCCGGCATGGAGTCAAGGACGAAAGCTCTGCTCGAAAATAACCGGGGCAGCGTGTGTCACGGCGACTATAATCATCACCATATCCTGATGACAGGCTGCGGCGTCGCGACGACGAATTTTGAGTGCTGCCGTTTCGACCTGCAGATCAACGATCTCTACCGCTTCATGCGCAAGATTCTCGAGAAGCACAACTGGGATGTGAAGCTGGGGATGCGTATGCTCGATTACTATTCGCAGGTGCGTACGCTTTCGGCGGACGAGCGCAGGCTTCTCTATGTGAAGATGCTGTACCCGGAAAAATTCCGCAAGCTTGCGAACTATTATTACGGCAGCAACAAGGCCTGGATCTCCGGGCGCTTCCTCGACAAGCTGGAAAACCTGAACCGACAGGAGGAAATGCGGAATAATTTTGTAAAAATGCTGGAAAGATAGTTTCACTCTTCCTAGCTTTATGCGTAAACTCGAGATCTTTTAAAATTTGAGAATAGTAATTTACGGTACCTTTATGATAAATTAAAATAGCAGTTTAGTTGTAATACATTGAGAAGTGAGCATGATTAGCCATGCAGAAGCCATACGGCCGCATCGGCGAGTTTCCGGGCTGATTGCTAAGACTAATGAGAAGTATGAGGCTTTGCTGAGTGTTAAGAGAGACGAAGTTGCTGAAATCGTCCGGCAGGGAATGCAGGATGTCCATCAGCTTGCCAGTGAAGCTCGCGATGCGCGCGACCTGCTTTGTCAGGCGGATGATTTCTTTGCAGAGAAACGCGATGCGATCTAGTTGGAGAAATCCTTGATCGATCTTGATGCAATGATTACGCGGGTACTGACATACAAGGATAATATCTGCCGCAGGATGGAGATGAGGATTTCTGATGAAAACCATCCTGTTACGCCTGTGGAAGACGGTCAGCCTGCAGTAAAGCCCAAGAAGATTACGACGGTTCGTCGTTATGACCTCTGTTCCGTGAAGCGTTTGCAGTCGCGAGAGGATGTTGATAAATATGTCGAGAGCATCAAGGAGAAGCTGATACAGACACTTGCGGACTGTGATGGGATTCAGATCAGTTAAGCTCATTATGCTGAAAAGCTGAAAACATTATAAGCATAGACTATACGAATGAACATTGCACTCAGATTTTAAAGAGAGAAATTGTCCCAAAATGCTTGACATTTGTCCCACCCGTATTTATAATCAAAATAGGAAAAACATAATATGGGGGACGAGACTATGAAGAAGCAAAACGTTATTAATCTTGTGAAATATCATGTAGAACAGAATAATGCCGCTTTTGTTTCGGAAGTGGCAAAAATAGCCAGAGAATTTGATGCCAACGGTGACTATGAGGTAGCGCAATATTTGATGGATCTGGTATCAAATGCAAACGTTTATGTTCCGCAGGCGAACTATCGCAATCTTCAGTTTCTGGAGAAACTGGATTATTCATCGAACCCACTATTACTTCCAAACATCATTGAAGAGGATGTTATAGGGATTGTGCGGTCAATCAAGAATAAAACAGGCATGTCTAAATTTCTCTTCTTTGGGATGCCGGGTACGGGCAAGACAGAATCCGCCTATCAAATTGCCCGCTTGCTTGAAAGAGATATTCTTTCGGTGCATTTGGAGGAATTGATCGACAGCAGACTGGGAGAAACATCAAAGAATGTGGCCAGACTGTTCGACGAGATCAATCATCTGCGCTATGACAAGGTTATCGTTATATTTGATGAGTTGGATGCCTTGGTTCTGAATAGAAACAGCGCAAATGATCTCCGCGAGATGAGCAGGGTAACATCCACTTTCCTGAGAGAATTGGATACTTTGAGCAATCAGATTGTCCTGATTGCCACGACAAATATGATTGAGAGCTTTGACAAGGCATTGTTAAGAAGATTCGACGCGGTTGTTTCCTTTGACAAATACTCCAAAGAGGATCTTATTGAAATCTCGGATGCTCTGCTTACTTCCTGTATAAAGAAAGCGGCGAATTCCCGCCAGGATCTGAGGCTGTTTCATAAAATACTAAATAAAGCATCGGACATTCCATGCCCCGGAGATATGAAGCAGATTATCAAAACATCCATTGCTTTTAGCGACGAAACCAGTGAATATGATTATTTGAGAAAGATTTATCTCGCATTAAACGGCAATCCGAAGAAAGTAGATATTCAGGAACTTTCAGAGCAGGGATTTACCACGAGAGAGATTGAGATACTGGCGCGGGTTCCCAAGAGCAGTGTATCGCGCAGGCTTAAAGGAGGGGCTGTCAGATGAATCATTTATTAGAGATAAAACTCCCATACAATCATAGGAATCGATCAGACTCGACTTTTGTTGCAAACTTGAAAGCGGATGGTGAAGCAACGGTTGAAAAGATTCAACAGCTACAGGAAAATTTAAGAGCAATAGTCAGATATTATGAGTCTGTGACGCAATATCTGGAAGGTTATCTGATTGATGTAAACTATAATGACATCATTGCAAAGACAAAAAGAATAAGAGAATTGCTCAAACCGGCCGGGAAACAGACAAATGACATAGTAGTAGGAGCTCGTTTCTCGGATGCGCCGGAGGGACAGGAAAACCACATCATCACTTATTATGTGGATAGGAAAACCATCGACGGCACGCTTGAGAAGTTGGAAGAGACAAAACGATTTCTGAGGGAGAGACTGGGCGGTAGGGCAATACCGGGAAATTTTAATGAAACAGAGAAAAAAAAAGATTTTTTAGATTACACAGGATATATTTTGCCTAAAAGCGGTATCCGCAATATGATCGTCGACTGCTCTGTGGTGGAATCCATGTCTGTCCCGGATGTAACTGCGGACTCAAAAAGAGACTCCTTTTTGGTCACCTTTTTCCAGACAGAAATTACACTATCTGAAATGTTGGAGAAACTTGGCATAGATCGTTATCAGTTTCCCTATGTATTTTATGGGAGAGACACAATTTCAGTAAGCTGGGATTTGTATCAGGTCCTGCAGGAGAGAGTTCCCTACATGATTTCAATGATCTCTTCAGATCTGTCGAAATTGACATGGGAGACATTTGATAAATCAGAGCAGGAGCATGAACGGGACATTCCCAAGCCGTCGAACGAGCCGACGATAGGCGTTATTGACAATCTGTTCGATGAAGGGGTTTATTTTTCGGAGTGGGTCGAGAATACAGACTATCTGGATGAATTTGAGCCCATCGGGGGAAAAGATGTTTCGCGCGATCACGGTACGGAGGTGACGTCTATCATTGTGGATGGACCCAGTCTGAATCCATGGCTTGACGATGGCTGCGGCAGGTTTAAGGTACGGCATTTCGGTGTGTCTGTAGACAGAATATCAGTTCCGCGTTTCGTGAATAAGATAAAAAAAATAGTGAATGACAATCCGGATATTCATGTGTGGAACTTATCACTGGGAACAGAGGATGAAGTGTCAAAAAACTTTATCTCATACGACGGCTCTGTGTTGGACGAGCTGCAGTCAAGTAAAAACATCATTTTTGTTGTATCAGGGACAAATGACAACCGCAGTGTGAAAAATGATATGCTTAGGGTCGGTTCTCCTGCGGATTCTCTGAATGCAGTGGTGGTCAATTCGGTAAAACGCAATAACCTGCCTGCCTCTTACACTAGAAAAGGAACGATTTTATCCTTTTTTAATAAGCCGGATGTGTCCTATTATGGGGGAGACTACGAAGAAGGCGAGAGGATACAGGCGTGTTCTTCGAGAGGTATAGAAAAAGTATATGGCACGTCGTTTGCTGCGCCTTGGATCGCCAGAAAGCTGTCCTTTCTGATTGATATTATGGGATTCTCCAGAGAAGTGGCAAAGGCGCTGCTTATAGATTCTGCAGCCGGCTGGGATTTTAAAACGTCAACATATAAGATTCAGGATCAGGTCGGATATGGCATTGTCCCGATTAAAATATCGGATATTCTGGAATCGAGGAACAACGAGATAAGATTTGTTTCGTATGGCACAGTAAGCTCTTATACTACTTCGAATTATACGATACCGGTTCCACGGGATTCCGACAACAAATATCCCTTTATTGCACGGGCAACCCTGTGCTATTTCCCACAGTGCTCCAGGGCGCAGGGAGTGGATTATACGTCAAGGGAATTATCACTGCGCTTCGGGCGTGTGGATGAAGATGGGAAAATTAAGGATATTAATGAAAATGTCCAGGATGAAGAGGGACATGCTGTGGACGAACGCAAATCGCGCAGGGAGTTCAGAAAGTGGGAGAATACAAAATTTATATCCAAAGTCTTAAAGAAAAACCAAGCTCTAAAATCATATGACGAACGGTTGTGGGGAATAGACATAACCTCGAAAGAACGGCTGAGCAGTTTCATGACTTCAAACTTAAATTTCGGGGTGGTCGTTACGCTTCGCGAGATCAGAGACGTCAACAGAATACAGGACTTTATCATGGCATGTACACTGAGAGGTTGGATTGTTAATGAGATAGAGATTGAGAACAGACTGGCTCTTTATAACAAGAATCAGGAAGAGATAAAGTTCGACTAAACGGGATAGCAGTTGGTACAAAGGAGCAGAGAGAATGAATAAGCGCGATTCAACGTTTCGCAATGTGGGCGCGGAAAGAGCTGATTGCTCAGGTTTCACAGAGGGCTTATCAGTATGATATCACCGAGGAGGACTGCAGTGATTATAATGCGGTAAGAAGCTGTATAGCGTTATCAAAACATGATTGGGACTCTTTTGAAATCTCATGGGATTTCAAATGTCATCCCTTAGTTCATAAAGCTCTTAATGTTATGGAGGCTTTTAAACAATGGCAAAACGAATGTGATATCCGATATAGTCAGCTTAAAGCAAACGAAGAAGAACTCAACCGTATTTTCATCAATATATATGGGTTTCAGAACGAGGTGACGTTGGAGGTAGAGGACAAGGATGTAACAATATATCATGCTAATGCTGGACGAGATATTCGGTCGTCGATTTCCTATGCTGTTGGCTGCATACTTGGGCGTTATTCACACTATACAGAAGGATTCCTTTATACTGGTGGACTATGGGATTATGGGACTATTGTTGAAAGAATAAGTGATTCGGCAAGACAGAATGGATATGAATTATGGAATCCTTCTGCATTGTTTTTACCCGATATAGATAACATAATCCCTATATGTGATGATGATTACTTTGAGGATGACATTACAGGGCGTTTTGTAAAGTGGGTGGAAGTTGTTTACGGTAAAGAAACATTAGAGGAAAATTTGAAATTCATTGCAGATGCTCTTGGAGGTAAGGGTTCTTCGCGTGAGGTTATCCGTAGTTATTTTCTCAATGATTTCTATGCCGACCATCTTAAAATATATCAGAAACGACCGATTTACTGGCTCTTTGACAATGGTAAGAAGAACGGATTCAAGGCATTGATTTATATGCACCGTTATCAAAGCGACTTGCTTGCGCGGATGCGCACAGATTATGTTCACGAGCAACAGGAGCGTTACCGCACCCAGCTAAAGCATATTGGTGATGCAATGGTCTCCGCTTCTGCATCGGAGCGTGTAAAATTAGCGAAGCAACAGAAGAAGTTTCAGGATCAGGCGCTTGAATTACAGAGGTACGAGGAAAAGATACACCATCTGGCAGACCAGAATATTAAGATTGACCTTGACGAAGGAGTAAAACATAATTATGCTTTGTTTGAGGAAGTATTGGCAAAAATTAAATAGTAGGGAGGCGTAAAGCGTGTCTATCAAATCAATTAGTGTTACTAACGTGATGGTATTTCAGCGCCAGCTGCGGAAAAACAACGGTGATCCAAAGATTGGGGAATTGGTTTCAGGCGACAGATTGTGTGATGCATTTAAGCTGAACTTTTCTGATGGAATCAATGTCATTATTGGAGAAAATGGAATTGGAAAGACAACGCTGCTTAAGATGATTTATGCAGCGACACAGTGGTCGATTGAAAAGACAGATGTTGGAAAGACAGATAAATTTATAAAGTTTTTTTCCAACAATTTAAAAGACAGTGATATGCTTAAAAATCCTGACTATAACGAAGATTACTGTGCTTTTGAGGTGTCTGATGGGGAACATACTTTTACCTATAGCCTCTCTCACAAAGGTTTCTTCAATTTGGATGATTGGCTGGGCTTGAATATTCAATCTGTCTTTATTCCCACAACTGAAATGTTGTCGCATTCTAAAGGATTTTTGGCGTTGAATCAAAAATATGGTAATTTGCCGTTTGACGGGACACAGGTGGATATCATTGTTAATGCATCTTTACCAGAAGTAAGAGAAGTATCGCTAAGCTTAAAATTAATCCTTGAAAAACTTAGCACTGCAATAGATGGCGAGGTTATACAGGAGGATGATGTCTTCTACGTGCTGAAAAAAGATGGACGAAAGGTAGATTTTTCATTGGAAGCTGAGGGCTTTCGTAAGTTGGGACTTTTGTGGAAGCTTATTCGAAATGGACTTTTGGAAGAAAGAACGATTCTGTTGTGGGATGAGCCAGAAGCAAACTTGAATCCGGAACTATTCCCTTTGGTTGCAGAAATTCTGTTGGAGTTGCAAAAAAATGGTGTTCAAGTTTTTCTTGCTACACATAATTATAACTTTGCAAAATATTTGGAAATATTTCGTTCCGATAAAGAGCAGGTTCAGTTTCATAACCTGTATAAAGGGACTTCTGAGCTTCCTGAAAGCCTAAAGAAATCATTTTCAGACCATAATCAGAGAGAAGATGAGGTATACAGTACCTCTGCCTACACATTGGAAGATCTTGGCCCAAATCATATCATGTCGGCAGATATGGATTTGATGGATAGAGTATATGAGCTGTGAGGTGTTGTCGTGATGAACATATTTACAGAGGAAAATGGTGTGTATTGTATTAACTGTTCTAAAGCCGTCTGGGCGACAAATGGAATTCACGCGGCATATCACAATGCTGGCTTGAGGCTTTCAGATGTTGATTTTGTCATTGAAAATGAGGATATATTGTTGCTAATGGAGTATAAAAACGCTAATGTACCAAATGCTGTTCAACCGACGAGTTTTCACCCAGAAGACGAAGATAAAATTAATAAAGTTTCTAAGAAATATTATGATTCTCTCCACTATCTGGCTCTTTTAGGAAAGAATAAACCTAAGTGTTTCGTGTATGTTGTGGAGAGCGTTTATGGCGATGCTGTTTTGCGCCGTAGAGTACGTGCACGTTTGAAGGCTAAATTGCCGTTCACTTTACAAGAGCACTTATCAAGCGGCACTGCCCTTATTGAAGCTGTGGATGTGTTATCCATAGAAGAATGGAACAATGATCCAGTCTACGGAAACTATCCGATTATGCCTGTTAGCACTACATAGTATAGTATGATTTTATAAAGCAGCTATGCGTTACATGATGTACTTGTAAAGCGGAACACTAGATAAAGTTTCAGCAAACAGGATGGATGCCAATAGAGTAGCACAAAACTTAAATGAAATGTTTGCAAAGCGAATAAATATTAGAAAGATAGTTCCTTTTTAGAAATTTTCGTGATATGATAGACGCAACGAGAAATTAGGAGGAACAGGAGGTTTACCATGGAAGACTACAGAAAAGCATATGAAGAGTGGCTGACGAACCCGCACTTCGACGAGGCGACAAGGGCGGAGCTGAAAGCAATCGAGTCGGATGAGAATGAGATCCGCGAGCGCTTCTACACGGAGCTCGAGTTCGGCACGGCGGGTCTGCGCGGCATCATCGGCGCGGGCACGAACCGCATGAACAAGTACGTGGTGCAGAAGGCGACGCAGGGGCTGGCGAACTACATCCTGAAGCAGGATAAGCCAAACAAGAGCGTGGCGATCGCCTACGATTCCCGCAGGATGTCGCCGGAGTTCGCGGACTTCGCGGCGGAGACGCTGGCGGCCAACGGCATCAAGGCTTATGTGTTTGAGTCGCTGCGCCCGACGCCGGAGCTGTCGTTCGCGGTGCGGGAGCTTGGCTGCATCGCGGGCATCAACATCACGGCGAGCCACAACCCTCCGGAGTACAACGGCTACAAGGTCTACTGGGAGGACGGCGCGCAGATCACTCCGCCGCACGACACCGGGATTATGGCGGAGGTGAAGGCGATCACGGACTACACCGCGGCGAAGACGATGAGCAGGGAGGATGCGGTCAAGGCAGGCCTTTACGAGGTGATCGGGGAGAAGATTGACGACGCGTTCATCGCGCAGCTCAAGAGCCGTGTGCTCCACCCGGAGACGATCGCGCAGGAGAGCAAAAATCTCAAGATCGTCTACACGCCGCTGCACGGCACGGGCAACCTTCCGGTGCGCCGCGTGCTGAAGGAGCTTGGCTTCGAGCACGTGTACGTGGTGCCGGAGCAGGAGAAGCCGGACGGCGAGTTCCCGACCGTCAGCTATCCGAACCCGGAGGCGGAGGAGGCGTTCACGCTTGGGCTGAAGCTCGCGAAGGAGATCGACGCGGACCTTGTGCTCGCGACCGATCCGGACGCGGACAGGCTCGGCGTGCGCGTGAAGGATGCGAAGACCGGCGAATACCACACGCTGACCGGCAATATGTCGGGCTGCTTGCTGGCGGACTATGAGATCGGCCAGACGAAGGCGGTGAAGGGCCTGCCGGACGACGGCGTCCTGATCAAGACGATCGTGACGACGAACATGGCGGACGCAATCGCGAAGTATTATGGGACAGGCCTCATTGAGGTGCTGACCGGCTTCAAATACATCGGGCAGCAGATCCTCGGCTTTGAGAAGAGCGGCAAGGGCACATACCTCTTTGGCTTCGAGGAGAGCTACGGCTGCCTGATCGGTACGCACGCGCGCGACAAGGACGCGATCGTCGCCTCGATGGCGCTCGCGGAGGCTGCCGCGTTCTACAAGGCGCAGGGCAAGACGCTCTGGGACGCGATGGTCGAGCTGTATGAGCGCTACGGCTATTACAAGGACGACATCAAGACGATCACGCTCAAGGGTATCGAAGGGCTTCAGAAGATCCAGGAGATCCTCGAGACGCTGCGGAAGAACGCGCCGAAGGAGATCGGCGGGTATCAGGTGACGGCAGTGCGCGACTACAAGGCGGATACGATCACAGATCTTGCGACGGGAGCGGTGAAGCCGACCGGCCTTCCGGCCTCCAACGTGCTCTATTACGAGCTGACCGACGACGCGTGGCTTTGCGTGCGCCCGTCCGGCACGGAGCCGAAGGTGAAGTTCTACTACGGGATCAAGGGCACATCGCTTGCGGACGCGGATGAGAAGTCGGCGGCGCTCGGAGAACAGGTGCTCGCGATGATCAACGAGATGCTGTAAAAATGGAAAAATGCTTTAAAATCAAGGAAATCCTTGACAAATCGGGCTTATCATTATATAAATAGTTACAGGGCCAGGGCGAAGGAGCTCTCGGTTCAGTAAGATACCAGGGTTCGTATAGTATGAGAACGGCGAACCGGATTCAGAGGAGGAAATTATAATGAATAAAACAGAATTAGTTGCGGCAATTGCAGAGAAGACAGAGCTGTCCAAGAAGGATGCGGAGAAGGCTCTGAAGGCTTTCACGGATGTAGTTGCTGAGCAGCTCAAGAGCGGCGAGAAGGTTCAGCTGGTTGGTTTTGGTACATTCGAGGTTAGCGAGCGCGCTGCAAGAGAGGGCAGAAATCCGCTTACCGGCAAGAAGATGGAGATCAAGGCTTCCAAGTCCCCGAAGTTTAAGGCAGGAAAGGCTCTGAAGGATCAGCTGAACTAAGCGCTATATTTTGGGACAGGCCTGCGGAGTCTGCAACTGTGGAGGCAGGTTGGTTCCGGAGATAAGAGTATAAAGGCTTATGGGCTGCTGCAGGATCTGCAGCAGCTCATTTTTTCTCATGTTATGTGCAGACCCGCGTGAGGTATCTTGCTGGCAGCCGCAGCACGCGGATCGCGCAGCGGGCAGGGCGAAAAGAAAGAAGGAATGATTTATGAGACTGGACAAATATCTGAAGGTGTCGAGGCTGATCAAGCGCCGCACCGTGGCGAATGAGGCCTGTGATGCAGGCCGTGTTCTGGTGAATGGCAAGCCGGCAAAGGCGTCTGTGCCGGTGAAGGAGGGCGACCAGATTGAGATACAGTTTGGCGGCAGAACCGTGAAGGTAGAGGTGCTCTCTGTACAGGAGACCGTCCGCAAGGAGGAGGCCGCCGAGATGTTCCGTTATCTGTGACCGGCCTGTTTCCGGCTTAATCTGCCAGAAAAGCGCCCCGGAGGATCTTATGGAAAGCAAGATCTTCCGGGACGCTTCCTTTATGCAGTCTTCCTTTCGCTTCCGAAGATCCGGCGCTTAAGGAATCTGTCAGAAGAGCAGCGTGGAGAGATAGTAGGATGTGGTATCCTCCAGCTTGGTATACTTGTCAATGTAGGTGATTCTGATGTAGGTTGGCGCAACCGCCTCCTTTGTCCAGTAGCGGTTATAGTAGTAGTCGTCAGGAGCGCCGTCAGTGTAGGAATAGGTGTACGGCGTCTGGCTGAGGGTAACCTTCGCGTTGTTCTTGATCGCCGTGTAAACCATTTCTGAATCGCTTCCATCCTCTCCGATGTTTACCTTGTACTTCCCGACTTCGATCTTCTTCAGCTTGTAGCCCTTATTCATGACTACTTTGACCTTGCCGGATTTTTTGCCTGTGAAGTTATTGTAGTCATATAATTTGCCTCCAAAGGTAAATTTTTTCACCGGAGAATCGTTCTTGGCGAAAACGGTGATCGACGCCTTGGTCTTTACGCTGCCGGCCGCGTCCAGGATATCAAACTTCAGCGTATACTTTCCCTGCTTCTTTGCGTACAGAGTGATGCTGCACTCGTTTCTCTCCATGGTTCCGTTGTGCTGGGAGACATTGGTGTGCGTCAGCTTGGCCTTAAGGTTCTTGTTTGTCGCCTTTATGTTGGCGATCTGGTCGCCGACGGCATCCAGCGTTACGGACACAGTGCTGGTAGAAAGCGGATAGACGCGGATCTTCTTCGGGTATGTGGCGGCCGACGAAGTGATGCAGCTTCCAAACATAAGGACAGACATTGTAAAGATGGTTGCAAGTAACAGGAAAAATTTCTTTGTAGTTTTCATAGATATTCCCTCCTTTATTTGTTTTCTTTTCGGCAAAAACTACGGACTTATTATAATCTATGCATACAGTAACCGCAAGAAATTTTTACCGGCGCTGTTCCCAAAAATTTTATGAAAAAACTTTTGCCGGCTCTGTCAGGCGCGTGTGAGGGGCATGGCGGATCGTGCGCCCACAGCATTGCCGCCCCGGCGCGCGGCCATATGGCATATGCGGGCGGCCGTTCTCATAGAATAGAAAGAAAGCGGTATGTGGCGGAGTGCAGTATGGAAGAGAAAAAGAATGGGAGACCGCACAGTATTACGTGGAACGACAGAAAGGCGGGGAATGTCACCGGAGTGACGGATGTTCTTTCGTTCGACGAAAATTCCGTTGTGCTTCAGACGGAACAGGGAACGCTTACCGTGAAGGGGCGGGATCTCCACATCGGCAGGCTGATGCTGGATCAGGGAGAGGTGGAGATGGAGGGCTGTATGGACAGCCTGACCTATTCGGGCGCCAGCCCGGCGAAAAAAGGGAGTCTCGCCAGGAGGCTCTTTCGATGATGAGCGAGGTCATACAGCAGGAAACAGTCGTGTTCCTGCTGTCCGTGCTTCATGGAGCCGGGCTTACCCTTTGTTACGACCTGCTCCGGGCGCTGCGCAGGGCAATCCCCCATGGTCTGGCCGCAGTCTCCGCCGAGGATTTTCTGTTCTGGCTCGCAGCGGGATTTCTCACCTTCTGCCTTGCCTTTTTCTACACGGACGGCGTGATCCGCGGTTATGTGGCGGTGGGGATCGCGCTGGGCGTGACTTTATACCATTTTTCGCTCAGCGGCCTGGTCGTCCGGCTTCTTTCGCGGCTGTTTTTGCTGATAAAGCGGTTTTTCTGTGTAATTGTGCGCTTCCTGTCGTGGCCGGTGAAAAAAACCTGTCATTTTTGGCAGAAAATAATTGAAATTATAGGAAAAAGCGGTTACAATGTATTTATGAAAAAATAAGGGGTAACTGTCATGGCCAGAGAGAGAAAGAGACCAAGCAGCAGCAATAGAAGGGGAATGGTTGCGATTGCTGCAGTAGTCCTGGTTCTGCTTGTGGTGCTTCTTGTCCAGAGCCAGAAGCTGATCATACAGAATGAGCGCTTTCAGCAGCAGAAGAGCGACCTGGAGCAGCAGATCCGGGATGAAGAGCTGCGCGCGGAAGAGATTGAGAAGCTGCCGGACTATGTGACTTCCAGGGAATACATTGAGAAGGTCGCCAGAGAAAAGCTCGGCTTAGTCTACGAGGATGAGATCCTGTTTCAGGCGGAGAATTAGCGGACTGGTGTGGAGGGTGTCGCGGAGAAACAATCCTGCGATACTCTTTTTTTGATTCTTTTTTGCGGGCGTACAAGGATTTGACACATATCGCGTCTGAGATAAGCTATACTACGCGTAAACGGCGGCCGACGGTGAAACGCCGTGCTGCCGCAAAGAACAGGGGAGGATTCGATATGTGTGCATTGACAGTGTCTGGCTCGGGTTTGGGGGCCTGGGCCGCAGTGCGGGCAAGGATACCCGCTGGAAGGCGCGCGCCGCAGAAATACGGCGAGGTTTTCTATCCGTGCCCGGAGAAAGAGCAGCTGGAGCAGTATGCGGAGGCGTTCTACGGTTTGTCCAGGCTGTTTCAGGCGATGCCCTGCCAGAAGGAGCGCCTGGGGGACGTAGACCTGGAGAAGCTGTTCTGTGAGGTAAGAGAGCAGGTCTGCACGGGCTGCAGCCGGATGTGCGGCTGCTGGGAGGAAAGATATTTTGACAGCTGCCAGGTTTTTTATGATATGTTTGAGGGGCTGCGCGGGGAGGGGGAGCTCTCCAGGGCTGTCAGGGAGCGGCTGGAGGAGCAGTGTATATTCCCGGAGCTGCTGACCCGGACGATGTGTGAGTGTTATGGACAGGCTCGGGCCGATCTGATGTGGAGCAACCGGATGCTGGAGCAGCGCACGGCGGCCGGAGAGCAGATTTTCCAGACGGCAGAGCTGCTGCGGCGGATGGCGGATGGGTTTGCGGGCGCGCCGGGACGCGAGGAGCGGATCCGGAAAAAACTGAGGCGGGAGCTCCGGTATTTTGATGTGGAGCTTCGGAATATCCGTGTCTTTGTCTGCGAAGGGGCGAGAACGGAAATATATCTTCTCCTCCGGGCGGACAGGCACGCGTGCGTCTCCGCGAAGACGATCGCGGAGGTTTTGTCAGAGTGCTGCGGGGAGAAGATGCGGCCCGCGTGGAACTGCCGGGCCGCGGTGGGCGACCAGCCGGTCAATTTCCACTTCGTGCCGGATACGAAATATCAGATTTTCTGTGGGATATCCAGGATCACGAAGGCCGGGGAGATGGTTTCCGGGGACAATTACGCCTTTCTCCAGAAGGACAGCGGAAAGGTCGTCATGAGCCTGGCCGACGGCATGGGCTCCGGGGTGGAGGCGTGCCGGGAGAGCGAGAAGGTGATCGAGCTTCTGGAGCAGTTCCTGGACGCAGGCTTCCCGCAGGAGACAGCCGTGCGCATGATCAATTCCTGTATCCTGCTGCAGAACCAGAGCCAGATGTTTTCAACGATTGATCTGTGCATGGTCGACCTGTACAATGCAGGCTGCGACCTGATCAAATCCGGCGCGGCCTCCACGTTCCTGTACCAGGGAAATGAGATCGAGGTGATCTCGTCGGGCGGCTTTCCGGCGGGCGTTATGCAGCAGTCGGATTACGAGAGTATGCACCGGCAGCTCGGCGCGGGGAGCAGCATCGTCATGATGACAGACGGGGTGCTGGAGGCTTTGCCGCCGGAAGAACGCGAACGGCAGATGGCGGAGCTGATCGGCAGGTGCGCCACGAAAAACGCGAAGGAGTACGCAAGGCGGCTGATGGAGAAGGTCTATCTGATGCAGAAGCTGCAGGCGAAGGATGATATGACGATTCTGGTCGGGACGGTCTGGGAAAAGTGAGTGGAATACCGCAGGAGGACGCCGGGAGGACGGCAGGGCGGATAGACATTGCGCAGTGAAGCATGGGGGCGTGCTGAACAAGAACCTGCAAAGAGGGTACGAAAATCGGTTTTGGAGGAGGCAGAAATGCGCGGCATTTTTGAGACAATAAGACAATATCATATGATTGACCAGAAAATGCGCGTGGTTGCAGGCGTCTCCGGAGGGGCGGACTCGGTCTGCCTGCTCTACGTTCTGTGCGAGTACCGCAGGCAGACGCCGTTTGAACTGTATGTTGTGCACGTGGAGCATGGACTGCGCGGTGAAGAGAGCCTTGCGGATGCCAGGTTCACGCAGGAGCTGTGCGGAAAGCTCGGCGTGCCCTGCCGCGTCGTGCCTGCGCAGGTGGAGCGGGTCTCACAGGAAGAAGGGATCTCTGTCGAGGAGGCCGGGCGCAGGGAGCGATATCGGATTTTCCGGGAGATCAAGGAGGAATGCGCGGCGCAGCGGATTGCGGTCGCCCACAACCAGAACGACCAGGCGGAGACGGTGCTCTGGAATCTGGCGCGGGGGAGCGGCCTGAGAGGGCTTGGCGGAATGTCTCCGGTGCGGGACGACATTATCCGTCCGCTTTTGTTCACGAGCCGGGAGCGGATTGAGCAGATTCTGGCGGAGGCCGGGCTTGGCTGGCGGACGGACCGAACGAATCTGCAGCAGGATTACACGAGAAACCGCATCCGCCTTTCAATCCTTCCGCAGATGGAGCGGGAGCTGAATACGCGGGCGGCGGAGCATATCGCGGACGCTGCCGGTAGGCTGAAGCGGGTGCAGGAGTATCTGGATCTGGTGACGGATTCCGTGGAGGAACAGTGCATCCGGCGCGAACGTGATTCGGTCTGTGTCAGCTTACAGGCGCTTCGCGCTCAGGATGGGCTGATTCAGGAGGAACTGCTGCGGCGGGCGGTGTCGCTGTGCGGCGGCCTGAGAGATTTCGGAGATGTACATCTTCGGGCACTCCTGCATCTGTGCACGCTGGACTGCGGCAGGGAGATCAGCCTGCCGGGGCGGCTGCGCGCGGTGAGGGAGGCTGGCATTCTGCGGCTTTGCCCGGCACAGGAGAATGACCTTCTGCGGCTGCGTTCGGCAGGGAAAGCTGACGTTTTACAGACGCATACGGCTCAGGAGAGCGATCTGTCGCAGCTGAAAGGAAAGAATGGGGCTGCCTGGGTCAATCTGAGGGCGGAACTGTCACCTGGGACAGAAGTGTATGAGATTAAGGTGCCAGAGGCGGGGAAATTGCAGGCGGCGCAGCATGAGCCGGGGTTGGGAGCGCCGGAGGCGGATGCACAGACACAGGCAGGGGAAGACGGCCAGTCCGGCAGCCTTTGCATATGCGGCTGGAGCGTGAGATACGAGTTTTTGGAAAATTCCAGGGAGCTGATGGGACAAATTGTAGAAAAAAAGTATACGAAATGGCTTTCTTGTGATACAATAAACGATGATGTTCTGTCGCTCCGCACAAGGAAGCCCGGGGATTATCTGATCGTCAACCGGGACGGCGGAAGGAAAAAGCTGAAGGATTACCTGATCGATCAGAAGATTCCGAGGGAACAAAGAGACCGGCTTCTGCTGCTGACAGCCGGGCCGTATGTGCTCTGGGTGGTCGGACAGCGCATCAGCGAGGCGGCAAAGGTTACAGAAGATACAAAGAGAGTTTTGAGAGTACAGGTGGAGGAAGTTCTGAAAGTACAGGCGGAGGAGGGAGTACATGAAGGAAAAGATACGGATCCTGCTGACGGAGCAGGAAGTCAATGAGGAGATTGCCAGGATGGCGGCGCGCATCAGCGAAGACTACGCGGGCGAGAATGTGCATCTGATCTGTGTGCTCAAGGGAAGCGTTTTTTTTACCTGTGAGCTTGCAAAGCGTATCACGGTGCCGGTGACGCTGGATTTTATGTCGGTCTCCAGCTACGGCAACGGCACGGAGTCGTGCGAAAACGTGAGGATCAACAAGGATCTGGACGAACCGCTGGATGGAAAAAATGTGCTTGTGGTTGAGGACATCGTGGATTCCGGGCGCACGCTTTCGTACCTCATGGATAATCTGAGATCGCGGAATCCCAGATCTCTGCGGCTGTGCACGCTGCTCGATAAGCCGGACCGCCGTGTGACGGATATTAAAGTGGACTATACCGGGTTTGTGATCCCGAACGAGTTTGTGGTGGGTTACGGGCTGGATTATGCCCAGAAGTACCGGAACCTTCCGTTTGTCGGGATTGTGGAATTCGTGGAGGAATAGCTTCCGGACGCGCCTGCGCGCAGAGCCGCTGAGATTGATATCGCGGGGGCTGTGGATTGATTATACCTGCGCGGCGTGGGGCGGGTAAGACAGCTGTGCGGGTCTGTGGATCTATCTGTGCGGCGCAGAGCAGGTTGGATCCTTGCATGAGTCCGCGAATCACATTTGTGAGGATACGAAGCAGATCGGATAGAAAAGGAGATGAACATTCATTGAACAGAAACGCCAAAGGAATGGTATTTTATCTGGTCGGGATCCTGGTCATCGTGCTTCTGGTGCTCACGTTCCGGGACAGGCTGGAGGAAAGCCAGACATGGAACAGCCGTGAGCTCGAGGAATCCCTGGAGCGCGGCGAGGTGGTCCAGATCCAGATTACGCCGAACAAGGAGGTGCCGACCGGCGTGCTCCGCGTGGTGCTCTCCACCGGAGAGATCAAATATGTCAACGTCACGGATGTGCGTGTGGCGGAGGAGGAGCTGAAGGAGTACGGCGACGTCTCGGTCGAGGTAGAAGAGGTGATGCGGGACAGCGTATTCCTGACCTCTATCCTGCCGGTGCTGCTGATGGGCGTGCTGCTGGTGTTCTTCTTCAGCATGATGAACCGCCAGGCGGGCGGCGGCAACGCCAGGATGATGAATTTCGGGAAGAGCCGCGCGCGCATGGTGACGCCGGACGCGAAGCGGGTGACCTTCAAGGAGGTTGCCGGGCTGAAGGAGGAGAAGGAGGATCTCGAGGAGATCGTTTCTTTCCTGAAGGAGCCGTCAAAATTTCTGCAGGTGGGCGCGCGGATCCCCAAGGGCGTGATTCTCGTGGGGCCTCCGGGCACCGGCAAAACGCTGCTTGCAAAGGCGGTCGCGGGCGAGGCGGGCGTCCCGTTTTTCAGCATTTCCGGCTCTGACTTTGTGGAGATGTTTGTCGGCGTCGGCGCGTCGCGCGTCAGAGACCTCTTCGAGGAGGCGAAGAAGCACCAGCCCTGCATCGTGTTCATCGATGAGATCGACGCGGTGGCCAGGCGCAGGGGCACGGGCATGGGCGGCGGCCACGACGAGAGGGAGCAGACGCTCAACCAGCTTCTTGTGGAGATGGATGGCTTTGGCGTGAACGAGGGCATTATCGTGATGGCGGCGACGAACCGCGTCGACATCCTCGACCCGGCGATTCTGCGCCCGGGGCGCTTTGACCGGCAGGTGGCTGTGGGACGGCCCGACATCAAGGGAAGGGAAGAGATCCTGCAGGTGCACTCGAAGGGCAAGCCGCTGGCGGACGACGTCGACCTTTCTGAGGTGGCGCGCACGACGGCGGGCTTCACAGGGGCCGACCTGGAGAATCTGATGAACGAGGCGGCGATCTATGCCGCGAAGGAGCAGCGCGTCTACATCCGCCAGGCGGATATCCAGCGTGCGTTCGTCAAGGTCGGGATCGGTGCGGAGAAGAAGAGCCGCGTGATCTCCGAGAGCGAGAAGCGGATCACGGCGTACCACGAGGCGGGCCATGCGATCCTGTTCCATCTGCTGCCGGAGGTCGGGCCGGTGCACACGATCTCGATCATCCCGACCGGGCGCGGCGCGGCAGGCTACACGATGCCGCTGCCGGAGAAGGATGAGATGTTCAACACGAAGGGCAAGATGATGCAGAATATCATCGTCAGCCTCGGCGGCCGCGTGGCGGAGGAGCTCGTCATCGGCGACGTGACGACAGGAGCATCCCAGGACATCAAGCAGGCCACGGGCATTGCCCGCGCGATGGTGACCAAGTTCGGTATGTCCGAGAAAATCGGTCTGATCAACTACGACCACGAGGATGACGAAGTGTTCATCGGGCGCGATCTGGCGCACACGAGATCCTACGGCGAGGAGATCGCTTCCCTGATCGACCAGGAGGTCAAGCGCATCATCGACGAGGCGCATGAGAAGGCGCGCGAGATGATCAAGGCAAACGAGGCTGTGCTGCACGCCTGCGCGAAGCTTCTGATTGAGAAGGAAAAGATCGGGCGCGAGGAGTTTGAGGCGCTGTTTGCATAGCGGGGGTTCCCGGGGAGACCGCGTCTTCTTCCGGCCAGACTCTGCAGGGGACGGAAGACAAGACGGTTTGCGTATGCTCTGAGTGGGAATGACGTGACTGCTTGTGTGCAAATCAGACAAAAACAGACTACCATTTTTGTGAAATTTGTGCACACTTATTTGGAACCCGGTGCTATAATACCAACCGTAAACCCCCAATACATTATAGTTTTGCTACACCCAATTTAAGAGAGATACCTTCTCAGAAAGGGACAGCCGTGCGGCTGTCTTTTTTCGTGTGTCGGGATGCTTTGCCGGGGTTTTGCGGGGCGGAGACGCCGCCAGGGCAGGGCATTCAAAACCTGACCGGCGTTGCGAAGGCCGGTCTGGTCGTTTGAAACACAATTGAAAGCTGCGAAGGCGAAATATGATTAAGAGTTACGATGGTCAGGATTTGAGACAGTTGGCGAGAGCTGTAAAACGAATTAACGGTTGTGAAAATTCCGGATTTAGTATAGAATGAAATACAAGACGAATCAGGAGGGCAGTATGGATCAGAAGACGAAATCTCTTATACAGAAAGTGAAGTATGTTCTTCTCATGCGTCCGGTGTTCAACATGGGGGCGCTGTTCAGCGACGAGACGGAGAACTATGTGTCCCCGATGGAGCCGAAGCCCGGGGACATGGTGACGATCCGGCTTCGCACGCTGCGTGACAACGCGGACGCGGTTTATTTCATCAGCGGGGCGACCAAGGAGCTCATGGAGCTTGAGTGCAAGGAAGGGCGCTTCGACTATTACACGATTCAGATCAGGATGGGCGATGAGCCGGTCTACTATTATTTTGAAATACAGGACGGCCAGTTCCGCTGCTTCTACAATAAGTGCGGGGTGTCCAGGGATCTGCAGCAGAGCAAGGCGTTCTGTCTGTGCCCCGGCTTTTCGACGCCGGACTGGGCCAAGGGAGCGGTCATGTACCAGATCTTTACGGATCGTTTCTGCAACGGGGATCCGTCCAACGATGTTGAGACGAATGAGTATATCTATATCGGCGAGGGCACGAGCAGGGTGACGGACTGGGGCAAGCTCCCGGCGGAGATGGGCGTGCGGGAGTTCTACGGCGGAGATCTGCAGGGCGTGCTCGACAAGCTGGACTATCTCCAGGAGCTCGGCGTTGAGGTGGTCTATTTCAACCCGCTGTTTGTCTCGCCGTCGAATCACAAATATGATATCCAGGACTATGATTATATTGACCCGCATTTCGGGAAGATCGTCCGCGACGAGGGCGAGCTGGTGCGCGACTGGGAGCGCGGCAACCGCGGCGCGACGCGCTATATCAACCGTGTGACCGGGCTCGACAATCTGGAGGCGAGCAATCAGCTCTTTATTAAATTGGTGGAGGAGCTCCATAAGCGGGGGATGCGGGTAATCCTGGACGGCGTGTTCAACCACTGCGGTTCTTTCAACAAATGGATGGACCGCGAGCGGATCTACGAACACCAGCAGGGCTATGAGAAGGGGGCCTTTGTCTCGCAGGACAGCCCGTACCGCTCGTTCTTCCATTTTCAGAATGAGCACGAGTGGCCCTACAACCCGTTCTACGACGGCTGGTGGGGGCACGATACGCTGCCGAAGCTGAATTACGAGGAGTCGCCCGACCTTGAGCGCTACATACTGGAGATTGCGAAGAAATGGGTGTCGCCGCCCTTCAATGTGGACGGCTGGCGGCTTGACGTGGCGGCTGACCTCGGAAGCAGCCCGGAGTACAATCATGAGTTCTGGCGCAAGTTCCGCAGGACGGTCAAGGAGGCCAACCCGGACGCGCTGATCATCGCCGAGCACTACGGCGACCCGGGCAGCTGGCTCGGGGGCGACCAGTGGGATACAGTCATGAACTATGACGCGTTCATGGAGCCGCTCACCTGGTTTTTCACCGGCATGGAAAAGCACAGCGACGACTTCCGGCCGGATCTTCTGGGGAACGCGGACAGCTTTATCGGGGCGATGCGCTATCACATGGCAAGCTTTATGGCGCCGTCTCTTCAGGTGGCGATGAACGAGCTGTCAAATCACGATCATTCGCGTTTTCTCACGCGCACGAACCACAAGGTTGGGAGGATCAACACGCTCGGCAGCGACGCGGCGGGACAGGACATCCGGCCGGAGATCATGCGCGAGGCGGTTGTCATGCAGATGACCTGGCCGGGCGCTCCGACGATCTACTACGGAGACGAGGCTGGAGTCTGCGGTTTTACCGACCCGGACAACCGGCGGACTTATCCCTGGGGCAGGGAGGATGCGCAGATGCTCGCGTTCCACAGGGCGGCCATAGCCATGCACAAAAAATATCCGGTGCTGAAGCGCGGTTCGCTGAAATTCCTGTTCGGGGACTACAACTGTCTGGCGTACGGCAGATTTGACCGGGAGACGCAGATTGTGGTCGCGTTCAACAACAACGATGAGGAGAGGGAAATCCGGATCCCGGTGTGGCAGATCGGCGCGGACAATCATCAGGTGATGGAGCGGATCTTCTGCACCGACGCGCAGGGATACAACGAGGAGCGGGTCGTTTACCCGGTGCATTCGGGTGAGATCAATATTTTGCTTCCGCCGACTTCCGCGGCAGTGCTGCTGGCGGTATTGGCGGATTAGGGCAGGGCGCACGATTTTCAAGAAATAGAGCCGTATTTCGGTTGCCGGCCGGGCAGGTTCTGTATATGATATAAAATAAAACGGCAATGCCGGCGGGATGAGCCGCTGCTTTTCCGGAGGTCTTGCGGCAGGGCGATGCTCTGCCCGGGACGGCGCTGGAAGGGTCTGCAGGGCATCGGCTGGAAAGGAAAGGGGTTTTATCAATTATGAATATAGTAGTCCTGGCTGGGGGAATCAGCACGGAGCGCGAAATCTCGATCGTGTCGGGAACGATGGCGTGCAGGGCGCTGCGCGGGAAGGGACACCGGGCGATTCTGGTGGATGTATATTGCGGGGACAGCCGGATTTCTGCCGCGGCGGACGGGCAGGGCGCGGATTCCCGTCTGTTCCCCGAAGCGTACGACGTGGATGCGGCGGCGGCGTATATGCGTTCCTTCGACGGTCAAATCGAGAGCATGAAACGGACGCGCCGGGAGTTCTTCGGGCCGAACGTGCTCGCGCTGTGCGAGGCGGCGGACGTCGTGTTCATGGCGCTGCACGGCGAGGACGGCGAGGGCGGCAAGGTGCAGGCGGTGTTTGACCTGATGGGAATCCGCTATACCGGTTCCGGGGCGCTCGGAAGCGCGGTCGCGATGGACAAGGAGCTTTCCCGGAAGCTGTTTGCGGCGGACGGCATACCAGTCGCGGCTGGCATTGTCCTGCAGAGAGGAGAAGCGCATGGGCCTGCGGCCGAAAACGGGGTCGGGCTTCCCTGCGTGGTGAAGCCGTGCTGCGGCGGTTCCAGCGTCGGCGTGGAGATCGCGCGGACCGAGGAAGAATATGAGCGGGCGCTTGAGACGGCGTTCGGCTATGAGAGAGAGGTTGTCGTAGAGCAGTACATCGAGGGCCGCGAGTTCTCGGTCGGCGTGGTCGAGGGAAAAGCCTATCCGGTCATCGAGATCGCGCCTCTGGTCGGTTTCTACGACTACAAGAATAAATACGAGGCCGGTTCCACGATTGAGACCTGCCCGGCAGAGCTGGAGGCGGATAAGACCGCCGAGATGCAGCGCTATGCGGAGCTGGCGTACCGCACGCTGAAGCTGCAATGCTATGCGCGGATGGACTTCATGATGGCGAAGGACGGCAGCCTGTACTGCCTCGAGGCAAACACGCTTCCCGGCATGACGCCGACGAGCCTGCTTCCGCAGGAGGCGGCGGCGCTTGGCATGGACTTTCCGGCATTGTGCGAGCATCTGATCGAGGTGTCGGTGCGCGGGCTTTGACAAAAAGGCAGAAATGTGGCATCAGGGCGGGGCGTGCTGAAGCGTGGCCGGGAGATTGCACTGTGCCTGGAATGGTGAAAATAAATGGAATGGAGTGGAATCCGAAAAATCGGATGGAAAAGGATGCGGAATATATGAAAGGTTTGACTCTGGAACGGATCGCGCAGGCGTGCGGCGGGACATACATAGGCAGAAAAGAAGATCTGGGGCGTGAGATCACGGCGATCACGACGGACAGCCGTAAGGCGGAGGCCGGCGGCCTGTTTGCGGCGATCAAGGGAGAGCACGTGGACGGCCACGACTTTATCCCTTCTGTGTTTGCGCAGGGGGCGCTGGTCGTGCTCGGGGAGCGGGAGCCCGCAAAGCTGCAGGCGCAGCCGGGAACAGAAGCTGCGGTGGCTGCGGCCGGCGAGAGCAATCCCTCCGGGCTGTCGGGCAACTATATCCTTGTGCCGTCGACGGTCGAGGCGCTCGGGGCGATCGCGCAGTGCTATCTGGAAGAGCTGCAGATCCCGGTGGTCGGGATTACGGGCAGCGTCGGCAAGACGAGCACGAAGGAGATGATCGCGGCGGTGCTGGCGCAGAAGTACAACGTGCTGAAGACTGCCGGGAACTTTAACAACGCGCTGGGGCTTCCGCTGACGGTCTTCCGCCTGCGGGAAGAGCACGAGATCGCGGTGCTCGAGATGGGGATCAGCCATTTCGGGGAGATGCACGAGCTGGCGAAGATCGCCAGGCCGGACATCTGCGTGATCACAAACATTGGAGAGTGCCACCTGGAATTCCTGGGCGACCGGGACGGCGTGCTGCGCGCGAAGTCTGAGATTTTCGACTTTCTGCGCCCGGACGGCCATGTGATCCTGAACGGGGACGACGACAAGCTGGCGCAGATTTCAGAAATAAAAGGAATCCGGCCGGTATTTTTCGGGCTTGGCAAAGAGACGACGGCTGCCGGAGAGCGCGAAAGCGGAGAGACAGCGGCTGCCGGAGAATGTGAAAGCGGAGAGACAGCGGCTGCCAGAGAATGTGCAAGCGGAGAGACAGCAGCTGCCGGAAAGTGTGAAAGCGGAGAGACGACGGCTGCCAGGGAGCGCGGGAATAGCAAAGAGACAGAGAGCGCCGGGGCGAATGCGCGGGGCGGAAAGAATGAAATCTGGGCGGATCGTATTGAGAAAAAGGGCCTGGACGGGATCGCCTGCCAGATCCACACCGCGCAGGGAGCGTTCCCGGTGCAGATTCCGCTTCCGGGGCTTCATATGGTGCGAAACGCGCTCGCAGGAAC
>CANQWV010000004.1 GCA_947627645.1 uncultured Lachnospiraceae bacterium
TATGGCAACCTGGAAGTGACGAAGCGGTATGTGACAGAGGATGGGCTGTCCCTGGGGCAGTGGCTGGACACGCAGCGCAAGGTGCGCACCGGGAAAGTAAAAGGGGTCTTGAGCGAATCACAGACTTTACGGCTGGATCAGCTGGGGATGCGCTGGGAGTCGAAGGCCGACCAAAACTGGGAGCGGTATTACGCGGCGGCCCAGGCATATTACAGGGAGCATGGAAATCTGCTGGTAAATGTGCGGGATGGGAAATACGGCGGGGTGAACCTGGGTAAATGGCTGGCGCAGCTGCGCACCTACAAAAAGAGCGGCATCCGCAACGCATATATGACACAGGAACGTATGAGGGCGCTTGACTCAATCGGGATGATCTGGGATGTGCCGGACTACCTCTGGGAGCAGAACTATCACGCCGCGCTTTGTTACTATCGGGAGCATGGGGATCTGGACGTTCCCTATTACTATGTAGACCAGGATGGCATCAGGCTTGGCGTCTGGATTGCGAACACAAGATTCGCCAGACGGACGGAAGGAACCGGCAGGGCAGAGCTGACGGAAGAACAGATCGCCCGCCTGGATGAGCTCGGGATGATCTGGGAAAACAAGAACGACGCGGTCTGGGAACGCTCTTACTTAGCGGCGTGCCGTTACCGGAAAAAGTATGGCAACCTGAATATCCCGGTCGCCTATGTGACGGAGGACGGCTGCCACCTGGGGCGCTGGATCCGGAAACAGAAAAACACCTGGGAAACTGGGATGAGCAGGGAGCGCAGGGAAAAGCTGGAAGCGATTGGGATAGATTAAACTGATAGAAAAGTTCCTAAATTCTTTCAATGATTCTCATGGAGACATGTAATCGGAAAGCACTCCGGTCAGTAAGCGGAAATGTCATGTCCCGGGCGCGGGCCGGCTGTGCAGGAAATGCTGCATTGAACTGTATGAGACAGACGGTCTGGGGAGCCTGCAGCCGGCAGAGCCGGGGCAGATGTTTCCCAGGTAATCCGGTAACCATAGTGCCGGGATGCAATTCATTGGGGTGAAGGCTTTGGTGGTGCAGGAATGAAGAAAGATAGGAAAGCATCCGGATACGGCCGGATGAAGTTATTTGACGACATCAAGCATACGTTGAGGAAGCTGGAAGGCCTGTCCGAGGTGTTTGCGCTCGCCTGCATTTATTACTTTATGTGGAAGGCATATTACCGGCCGCTGGAGAGCTTCCATAAATACTATGGGAACGGCAAATACATCCTGGCAGGCGTGTATGCGCTTCTGGTGTTTTTCCTGTTCCTGTACTGCGATAGCTTCAAGTATGGCCACATGAAACTGTCAGATGTGCTGGTATCACAGTGGATCTCACTGGTTATGGTCAACTTCGTGACTTATTTCCAGCTCTGTCTGACCGCCAACCATATGCTGAACCTGCTGCCGATGCTGGCGCTTACCGGGATCGACATGGTGCTGGCCTCCGTATTCACCTACCTGTTTACGGTCATATACCACCGCTTCTATGTACCGAGGCGTATGCTGATGGTTTACGGCTCCGACAATGCGCTGGCCCTGAAGGGAAAGATGGATACACGGGCGGACAAGTACCGGATCGTGAAAATGATACCGTCAGACGCAGGGCCTGGCCGTCTGATCCGGGAGATCCAGAACTATGACGCAGTCGTCATGAACGATGTGCCGGCAGAGGTGAGGAACGACCTGCTGAAATACTGTTACGAGAATGGCGTACGGACGTATGTGGTCCCTAAGATTTCCGACATCATCCTTAAGAGCGCGGAGGAGATCACGCTGTTCGACACGCCGCTGCTTTTGATCAAGGGGAAGGGCCTTTCACCAATGCAGAGATTTGCCAAGCGCGCAATGGACCTTGTGCTGTGCGGCATAGCGATGGTTCCGGGTGCAGTGGCCATGTGCCTGGTGGCGCTGGCAATCAAGCTGGAGGACCACGGGCCGGTGTTCTACCGTCAGGAGCGTGTGACAAAGGATGGGAAAACCTTTCAGATCCTGAAGTTCCGCTCGATGATCGTCGATGCGGAGAAGGATGGGAAGCCTGTCCCGGCGACGGATCACGACCCGCGGATCACAAAGGTAGGGCGCATCATCCGGGCGACAAGACTGGACGAGCTCCCGCAGCTCCTGAACATCCTGAAGGGCGATATGAGCATCGTCGGGCCGCGGCCGGAGCGCGTGGAGCACGTGGAGAAATATATGCAGGAGATCCCGGAATTCGGGTTCCGCATGAAGGTGAAGGGCGGCCTGACCGGCTACGCGCAGATCTATGGGAAATATAATACAAGCGCCTATGACAAGCTGCGGCTGGATCTGATGTACATAGAAAAGTATTCGCTGCTGTTGGATATCAAGCTGATGCTGATGACCCTTCAGGTCATGGTGAGGAAAGAGAGCACGGAGGGGTTCGCTGAACATCAGAATACGGAACCTTTCAGGGAGGCTGCAATTGCGGCGGGAGAGGAACTCATTGGGAAATAATTTTCCGATAGGCTGTGAAAGTGACTGTAGAGGACAATCTGGCAATGCCGGACTGCCTGAAGGAAGGGACATCTGGTCTGCTGTTACGGAAATTGCAGAAATGACAGTACAGGTAAGCCTTTATAAAGTACGTAGATACAGGGGAAGAGAAGATGCTGGTTAGCGTGGTCATGCCCACCTATAACTGTGGGGCATACATAGAAGAGTCTGTAAAGTCTGTATTAGCGCAGACGGTTTCCGACTGGGAGATCCGGATCGTGGATGACTGCAGTATGGATCATACTTATGAAGTGTTAGAACCTTATTTGAAACAATATCCGAATATTCATTACTACAGGCTTCCGCAAAATAGCGGTCCTGCCACAGCGCGGACTGAGGCCATCCGACAGGCGGAGGGAAAATATATTGCTTTTCTGGACAGCGACGATCTCTGGAAACCGGACAAGCTGGAAAAACAGATCCGTTTCATGGAAACAACCGGAGCGAAATTCAGCTGCACGGCCTACAGTCAGATGGATGAGAACGGGAAGCCACTCGGCATTGTATGTGTGCCGCCGGAAAAGACGGATTATAACAAAATGTTTTATCTGTCGGATCCGATCGGGAATCTGACTGTAATGTACGACCAGGAAGCATTGGGAAAATATGAGGTGCCAATGATCAGGAAAAGAAATGATTATGCGCTGTGGCTGCGGATGCTGCATGATGTGGACTACTGTTATGGGCTGCCGGAGATTCTGGCTGTTTACAGGGTTCGAAAAGGGTCAGTGAGCAGCAATAAGATGAAATTGATTCGGTATCAGTGGCATCTGTATCGGGAGATTGAGAAGATGAGCATCGCTAAGAGTGGTTTTGGGATACTTTGCTGGGCATTTGTGAAAGGGATCGGAATCGGAGTGGACAGGAGAAAAGGGTAGCTGTTGTTATGATATGGAATAAATAAAAACTATGAAAAAGATTGGAATCTGTGGCCATTTTGGAGAAGGAAAGATGCTTCTTAATGGACAAACAATAAAGACAAAGTGCATAACAGAAGAGCTGATCAAATATTATGGCGAGGATCAGATACTGACAGTGGATTCTCACGGAGGAGTGAAGGTGGTTTCGAGGATTCGCGTTTAGCTGAAAATTTATTATATATACCAACAGGTATGAGATTAAAAGAATTATTTATATGCAAGCGAGTATGTAAAGGGCTGTCCGATGGAGCTACTAGAGTCGCCGATTATGTTCAACGCAGAGGGTCGACCGAATTGGAAACATATATATCTGTAACCGTTGAAAAAATAATTTGAATTATAGGTAGTAATGTTGGATTGTACTTTCATCAACGCCTGAGATATACATTTATATGCTTAAAACAGAAAGGATGAAACGGTGGATACGTATAAATATATAATAATAATTCTTGTATATAGAAATGCTCTGGATCTTCAGGAATGTATAGAGAGCATCTGTAATGGAATAAGATCCTTTAAAATTGTTATAGTAAATGCATATTATGATATGCCAAGCTATATGGAAATAAAAAAGGTAGCACAGGACTATGGGTGTGATTTTTTGAATATAGAGAATAAAGGATACAGTTATGGAAATAACTGCGGCATAAAATATGCAAGAGAACGATATCAATTTGAATATTTGATTATTGCGAATCCAGATACCATAGTAGAAAAGTTTGAGGATAGTGATGTTAATAACTGTGATGTGATTGCTCCCAATATAGTTGATCTAAAAGGGCAAAAGCAAAATCCGGCAAGTGTTGTATTTATCTCAATAGATGCGAAACTGGCATACAAGGGATTTAAGAAGAATAGAACATGGATGCTATTACTTCCTATTTGTATAAATAAGATTATAAGAACAGGATTTTTATATTTGAATAAATTTTTTCCAAAAAATACTAGGAAAATTTATAAGGCCCATGGAAGTTTTCTTTTAATGAAGAAACGGGTAGTAGATTTATTATTTCCTATTTATGATGAAAATATGTTTCTATTTTCTGAAGAAGATGTGTTGGCATATAAGCTGAAAAGAGAGGGGATTTCTACAAATTATACAGAAAATATGAAAATAATTCACAAAGAAGATGGAAGTATTAAAAAAAGTAATTTAAGTGTAAAAGAAGAAGTAAGAAAGAGTGGTATTTATTTTTACGAGCATTATTTGCAAAATAAAAATTTGCAGGATAAAACAGTTTTGAAACAAAATGAGAACAACTCTGGCGGTGAAAGATGAATATTTTTTTAAGTGTGATTTTTCTGCTGATGTTATTAGTATTTCTTCATGTTTTCAGAATACCACGGTGGACTCCTGTATATATTTTCTGTATTTTTTGGGTCGCTCAGTTCTCGATAGGGTATGTTTTATATTCAGAAATAAGATGGTCTATATTGACGATTGTATATTTTTTTTCCTGCGGGATGTCAGGAATTTTGGGGTATGCGGTATGCCCAAAAAGAAAATGTAGTATCTGTAATATCGTTAACAAAAAAGAGAGTGTTTGCTTCTACGATACTCACAGAGCAAGAGTACTGCTTATATTTTATATTATACTAGGCATAATTCATGCATTAATTCTAATAAGAAATTACGGGTTTTCAATAAGGTCATTTACATCAATAGGTTCATTATTCGCAATAAATAATGAAATCGCTGTCTTGCGTTATAGTGGACGAGAAATAGCCTCCAATGGTATCCAAAAGTTTTTACTTGCCGTTGTATATGTGACACCACTTGCCGGAGGTTATCATTATGTGTTCGCTAAAAAGAAAACAGACTATATCCTTTGTTTTTTATCTTTTCTTCCAGAACTTTTATCTCTGTTTTCCACCAATGGAAAAGCAGGCTTTATAGCATGTATTATACTATGGCTGACTGGCTATTTTGTAGCTGCGTTTCATATTAAAAAAGAGATTTCATTTTCTTTAAGAACTATCGTTATTATTATGATAACAGCGACAATAGTTACGCTGATATTGTTGAGTACGATGGTATTACGAATTGGAATAATCAACAATTCAGTAATCCATATCGTTTTAAATAAATTTAAAAATTATGCTTTTGGACATATAGTTGCGATTAACAACTGGTTGGATACAAATATAATGAAAAGTGAACTGACATTAGGATATCAGACTTTTATTGGTATTGCTCGATATTTTACAGGGGGCGTAAGGGCACAGGGAGTATATACAGATTTTTACAGAGAACTGGGATTTTCCACAAACGTATATACATATTTACGTGGACTCTATATGGACTTTGGTTTTTTTGGCAGTTGTATATTCTTTTTTCTATATGGGTATATAAGCGCATATGTGATTCGAAGGATCAGGGAAAAGAAAAATGGTGTATACATTGCTGAGATGCTTCTTATGGCAGAATACTTTTTTAGTCTGTATTTTATAATATCCATTTTCAGCTATGGGAGTTTTATTCTGATATTGCCTATATTTGCTGTCCACGTTTTCCTGTGCCAGAAGAGAGCAACAATAAGTTTTGTAAGAAAGAATGTGAAATTTCAGTCGTATAAAATTATAAGGAACTGATGATGATTTTGCTTATGGGAGATGTGGTGTTTGAAATATAAAGGAAATGATAATGATCCCTCTAAGAAAATAATAAATATGACGGGTGCAATTACAGGAGTCGTTTTTTTTACATTGGCTGCAAAATTGCTTGGGTTCTTGCGTGAGATTGTGTTGTCAGGTTACTTTGGAGCAACAGGGATTTCCGATGCATATCTTATTTCTCAAACGATACCGGGAACAATATTTCAGTTTGTGGGAGTTGGACTTTCCACTTGCTTTATCCCGATTTATTTTAAAATACTTTATAGGACAAAGACGGAAGTTAATGCGTTTACAAATAAAATACTGACTATAATATTGATTTTTTCAACAATAGTAATAGTTATTATATGGATGGCAACCCCTACAATTGTAAAAATGTTTGCGTCCGGTTTTGTAGGAGATACATTATATTATGCTGTTTGGTTTACCAGAATAGGTGTATTAAGTTTATATTTTTCCACCCTGATATATGTTTTTAATAGTTATCTTCAGGCAAATAATGTATTTACTGTTACAGCATTTTCAGTGATTCCAAACAACATATGCATTATTTTGTCTATTGTTCTTGGAGCTAGATGTAATATTTGGTTTATGAGTATAGGAAGTACTTTAGCTGTAGGTCTACAACTTTTGTTTTTGATTCCGGCAGTTAAGAAACTGAATTTTAGATTTGCTATGAACTTTCACTGGAATTCTGAGTATGTTAAAGATTTTTTTTCCCTGATGTTGCCTGTAATATGCGGAGTATCTGTAAATGAGATTAATACTTTGGTAGACAGGACAGTTGCATCTCAAGTGGTAGTTGGTGGTATTTCTGCGCTTACGTATTCATATAGTTTGATTATGCTGATTCAAGGTGGTTTTGTTCAGCCGATCGTTACGGTTTGCTATCCACAAATTACAGACGCGATTATAGGTGAAAAATGGGAAGAGGCAAAAGTAATATTAAAAAGGGTCTCTGGAATAATATTGAGTTTTTTAATCCCTACTACAGCGGGATTAATACTATATAGTAAACAAATTATTAAAATGCTTTTCGGCCGTGGAATGTTTGATCAGGAGGCTGTTTTACTCACAGCGTCTGCATTATCATTTTATGCGGCAGGTATATGTTTTGTGGGGATAAGGGAATTATTATCGAAGTTTTATTATGCGAACAGAGATACTAAAACACCGATGTATAATTCTATGATCGGTGTATCTATGAATATTATTTTAAATTTTATATTATCCAGATATTTCGGAATTGGTGGACTTGCATTTGCAACCAGTATATCGGCAATATTCACATCGTTTCTTTTATTGAAGAATTTGAGAAAAAGAGTTTTTAAAGAGACGTTTATGATTATTAGTGTTGTAGAATTAATAAAAATATGTATAGCGACTGTGATAATGGTAGTTATATCGTACTCTGTATATAAGCTATTAAATTCTGAAAATATGATGTGTTTGTTAATTGCCATATTGTTAGGGGTAGTGAGTTATGGCATGGCCGGATATATATTAAAAATGGATATTGTAAACACAGGATTATATATAATAAAAAAGAAAAAGCAGTCATATTAGAATGTATGAGTTGTTTAGTTAAAGAATTATTGATTATAGTACCTTGTTTTGAGATACTGAAAAAATTTAAGAGGATATATGAAAAACATATAGTTTTGTTTCTGTCAGTTTTTAACACTATATAAAGGAGCAGTATGAAAATTGTTAAAGTAAAAGGTGGATTGGGAAACCAGATGTTTCAATATACTTTTGCAAAATTGTTACAGAAGAGAACCGGGGATGAGATTCGTCTTGATTATTCATATTTTACAGAATTTAAATCGAGTAGAATATTAGTGCCACGTTCACAGAATTATTGTTTATCAATACCGATGGCCTCAAAAGAAGAAATAGAAAAGATTTGCTTATTAAGACATAACGGTAATCCTAAGTCTTTTAGATATAAGTCCGGTATTTTTCTGGAAGGGATAATAAATGGAAAATATTTTATAGAACCCAATAGGGCTTATATTGCGCCAGAAAAAATTATACATAATAATTTTTTTGATGGTTATTGGCAATCATGGAGATATTATGACGAGGTGAAGGAGGAAGTTAAAAAGGACTTTATTCCTAAAACGGAATTATCTTGGAACACTGTCAAAATGCAAGAGAAGATAAGAAACCAAAATTCTGTTTTTGTAGGAGTTCGAAAAGGAGAAGATTATTCTAAAGGTATCGAACATTTTGGAACGTTTAATTCAGAGTATTATCAACGGGCTATGGATTATATTGCTGATAGGGTACGTAATCCAGTTTTTTATATTTTTTCTAATGACATTGAATGGTGTAAAAGAAATTTGAATTGGGGTAAACATAAAGTGATATACAGAGAGCCTGAGCAACAGACGAATGATTTTGAAGAATTAATATTAATGACTTCATGTAAACATGCTGTAATAATTAATAGTTCGTATCATTGGTGGGGCGCTACTTTGATTTCTAATAAAGAGAAAATAGTATGTTGTCCAATGAGATGGTGGTTTGATAATAAACCAATTGATATCATCCCGGATACATGGAAGAGAATATCGAATTAAGATATCTGTGAAAGAATTATAAATTGTAGCATGTATTTTCAGTGATTTAAAAATATGAGAGAAAGGATGAAATGGTTCTTTTTGTTACCATACATATACAAAAATGAGGAAAGCATTGATCACAGGTGTTACCGGGCAGGACGGCTCGTTCCTGTCGGAGTTCTTATTAGAGAAGGGATATGAGGTGCATGGCCTGATCCGTCGGTCATCCACGGATTACCGGGCAAGGATTGCGCATTTGGAAAATAACGAGCATTTCCATCTTCATTATGGGGACTTGGGGGATTCTATGAGTTTGATGTCGGTGATCGGACAGATCCGACCGGACGAGATCTATAACCTTGCGGCACAATCCCATGTGCAGGTTTCCTTTAACGTCCCCGAGTATACAGCGGATGTTGTGGCTACGGGAGTGCTGCGGGTGTTGGAGGCAGTCAGGCTGTGCGGGCTTGCGGATACCTGCCGCATCTATCAGGCGTCGACTTCGGAACTATATGGGAAGGTGGAAGAGGTACCCCAGAGTGAGAATACGCCATTCCATCCGTTCAGTCCGTATGCTGTGGCAAAACAGTATGGTTATTGGATCGTAAAGGAATACCGGGAGGCTTACGGGATGTACTGTTGTTCCGGTATCCTGTTCAATCATGAATCAGAGCGTCGAGGCGAAACCTTTGTAACGAGGAAGATCACGTTAGCTGCTTCCCGGATCAAACAGGGGAAACAGGACAAGCTGGTCCTGGGAAATCTTTCCGCCCTCCGCGATTGGGGATACGCCCGGGATTATGTGGAGTGTATGTGGCTTATGCTCCAACAGGACAAACCGGAGGATTTCGTGATCGCTACTGGAGAACAGCACAGCGTCCGCGAGTTCTGCAAACTGGCATTCCAATATATAGGAATCGACTTGACGTTTGAAGGAACCGGAGAAGAAGAGAAGGGAATCGACAAAGCGACCGGAAAAGTTCTGATCGAAGTATCCCCTGAATTTTACCGACCGACGGACGTCGTCAATCTTTGGGGAGATCCGTCCAGGGCGAAAGAAGCTTTGGGATGGAACCCGACCAAAACCTCTTTTGAAGAACTGGTGCGGATCATGGTGGAGCATGACATGGAACAGGTCGCAAAGGAGCGTGCGGAAGAATATATCGACCTTCAAAAGATTGAATCTTTGGAAAAAGGTGTCATCAGATAGATGGGAAAGGATGGGCATATGGAAAAGATCGGTGTGGGATATGCTTCTGTCACAGAGATTGAGAAACGATATGTGATGGACGCGTTAGACAGCCAGAGGCTTTCACAGGGGAAATATGTGGCAAAGTTTGAAAAGATGTTTGCGAATATGCATGGGCACAGGTACGGGGTTATGTGCAACAGCGGCACAAGCGCACTGCATCTTGCCATACTTGCGCTTAAAGAAAAGTATAACTGGGAGGATGATGCGGAGATACTCGTTCCCGCGATTACATTTATTGCGACCTCAAATTCGGTTCTCCATGCGGGATTAAAGCCTGTTTTTGTGGATGTTGACATTAAGACCTACAACATGGATCCCGGCGAGATTGAGAAGCACATCACGGAAAAGACAAGGTGCATAATCCCGGTTCATTGCTTCGGTATGCCATGCGATATGGACAGGATCAGCGCAATAGCAAAGAAGCATGATCTCAGAATTATCGAGGACTGCGCCGAGGCGCATTTTGCAAAGATAAACGGCAGAACCGTCGGCAGTTTCAGTGACATCATGGCGTGCAGTACTTATGTTGCGCATACCCTGACGACGGGCGTCGGCGGTATCATGTGTACAAGCGACACCGGACTTTCCGAAATTCTGCGCTCCCTCGTAGCCCACGGCAGGGCCTGTACCTGTGAGCGGTGTATCGCTTCCGACGGCAGTCAGGTATGTCCGAAAAGGCTGAAAACCGATATGGATCGGCGGTTCACGTTTGTAAGGCTCGGCTACAGCTACCGTGTGGGAGAACTTGAAGGCGCGCTTGGCCTCGGGCAGCTTGAAAGAGTGGACGAGATCATGGGGGCAAGGCATAAGAACGCGGACTATCTCATCAAGGGCCTTGAGCCGGTGGAAACGTACATCCAGCTTCCGAGACATCCGGAAAACATTGAGCATACATACATGATGTTCCCAATCCTTGTCAGACCCGAAAGTCCGAAGCCAAAAAATGAGATCGTCAAGTATCTTGAATCGAAGAATATTGAGACAAGGCCGATGCTGCCGCTTCTGAACCAGCCGGTTTATAAGGAGATTTTCGGTGATATCGAAAAGGACTACCCGAATGCGGAGTATATAGACAACAATGGATTCTACATCGGCTGTCATCACGGACTTGGGAAAGGGGAACTTGACTACGAGATTCATTCTTTACTGGAATTCCTTAAATAATTGTACAGGTGAAAGAATATGAGGAAAAATTCAAAAATCTATGTCGCCGGTCATCGCGGAATGGTCGGTTCGGCAATCTTGAAAGAGCTTGAACGGCAGGGTTATACAAACATCGTCACCCGTACGCACGAGGGACTTGATTTATGCCGGCAGGCGGAGGTAGAAAGATTCTTTGAGGAAGAAAAGCCGGAGTATGTCATAGACGCTGCTGCGCTGGTCGGTGGGATCAAAGCAAACAGCGAGCGCCCGGCAGAGTTTATGTATGTGAATATGCAGATCCAGCAGAACCTGATCTGGACTGCATTCCACAGTGACGTGAAAAAGTTCCTTTTCTTAGGGAGCGCATGCATGTATCCGAAGGAATGCCCACAGCCGATGAGGGAGGAAGAACTCCTGACCGGGCTTCCGGAAGTGACAAACGAGGGTTACGCGCTGGCAAAGATCAGCGGGAGCCGTCTCTGCAGTTATATCAACAGGGAGTACGGCAGGGCTTTTATCTCAGCGATCCCTGCGAACTCCTACGGGATCGGAGACAGTTTTGATCCGGAGCACAGCCATGTGATCCCGGCGCTCCTGATGAAATACCATAAGGCGAAAGAAAGCGGCGCTAAGGAAGTTGTGCTGTGGGGAACCGGAGCCGCGAAACGTGAGTTTATCAATAATAAGGATATCGCTTCTGCCTGCGTTTTCCTGCTTGAGAATTATTCATCGCCGGAACCGATTAATGTCGGGACAGGTGAGGAAGTGTCCATCATGGAATTATCCCAGATGATCAAGAGGATTACAGGTTTTGAGGGAGAGATTGTAACCGATCCGACAAAGCCGGATGGGATGATGCGACGGTTATGTGACAACGCAAAGATCCATGAAATGGGATGGAGGCCGACTGTGCCGCTTGACCAGGGGATCCGGGAATTATATGAATGGTATTTATCGGAGGGAAATGAAAGCAATGAATAAGATCGACTTTTTGGAAAAGAAAACACAGGAGGTAAAACGCCGCTGCCTGGATGTATGCTTAAAGGGTGGGTACGGGCATCCCACATCAGCCTATTCCTGTGCGGAGATTGTGGTTGCCTTATATTATGGCATCATGAAGCTGGACGGCTGTGAAGAAAAAAGAGACCGCTTCATTATGAGCAAGAACCATGCCAGCCCGATTCTGTTCCCGATCTTAAACGACTTGGGTTTCATGTCGGATGAGGAATATGAAAACATTATGCAGGAAGGCAATAAGATAACAAACCATACCAATATTGCTCATGCCGGACAGGATTTTTCTGGCGGAGCTCTGGGGATTGGACTGGGATACGCAGCAGGACTGGCGCACGGTGCAAAGCTAAACAATGATCAGTATATGGTATTTTGTGTGATCGGTGATGCGGAATGTTATGAGGGATCCATCTGGGAGGCCATCATGTATGCAGGAAATTATGAATTGAATAATCTGGTTGTTTTTCTGGATCGAAACGGCATGGGGGTGACGGATTTCACGGAGAATATGTTAAAGCTGGAACCGTTTTCTGATAAGTTCAGAAGTTTCGGCTGGGATGTGAAAAGAATAAATGGCCATGATATCCGGCAGATCCAGAAAGCGGTGGAAGGAAGCAGAACGCGATATTCCTCTAGGCCTTTATGCGTAATATGCGATACAGTGAAAGGACATGGAATCGATTACATGGAGAACGCGCAGCTGATGCATGGGACGCTGCCGAAGGATACGTATATCGACCGTGCTTATAAGCAGTTAAAGGAGGGCAGCCATGAGTAATCCAAGAGAGATCTTTTTTACAAAAGTCCAGGAAAGGATCCGGAACGGACAGGATATCGTGGTTCTGACAGCAGATCTGGCAGCGCCCTCCCTGGATAACTTTCGCAGGGAGTTCAAGGGCAGGTATCTCAGCGTCGGGGTTGCGGAGCAGAACCTGATCACAACAGCATGCGGATTGGCGGCGGCGGGGAAACAAGTCGTGGCATGGGGATTGAACCCGTTTGTTACTACCCGTGCACTGGATCAGATTAGGAACACCATTTCTTTGATGAAATATCCGGTTGTCTTTGCTGGATTACATGCGGGTCTCAGTTCTGCCATATCAGGAGCGACCCATGTGGTGACGACAGATCTTTCCCTGATCCGCACCTGCGCGGGGATCACGACATATAATGTGTCCGATACCGGAATGGCTGACAGGCTGTTTGATGAGGTGCTTACATTTTCTAAGCCGATTTACTTGCGGTTTGATAAAGATATTAATTATAGGCTGGAACGGATGGATGCGCAGTATCAAAACGGCATTTCTATGATACAAGAAGGAAAAAATCATCTGATTATAACAACAGGGTATCATACAAAAAAAGTTTTGGATGTGGTAAATGGGATTTCCAGAAGCGGCTTTACGCCAACAATCCTTGATATCTACCGTTTTCCGTTTGATAAAGACCGGTTGGCGGATTTTGCCTCTGCCCATGAGAAGATCCTGACAGTGGAAGAGCATATCCTACAGGGAGGACTTGGATCCGCCGTGCTGGAAGCATTAGCTGACCACGGAATCCTGCGCCCGGTAAAGCGTATCGGGATTGATATAGAAAAAGGCTATCCGGAATTTTTTGGCAGGCGAGGTTATTTCCAAAAGTATTTTGGTTTAGATGATGAAAGCATAGAAAAGGTGATTATGGATTATTTCATGCATTGAATTGCTAAAAAGATAGGAATGCGTCCTTGATAGGGAGAAAATTTAGCTCTGCCTCAAGGATACGAACAATATTTAAATTCAATCATGAAGTCGGGCGGGCATATGACCAGTTGATGAAAGGTTCCCATGAGTGAGTTAAAGAACATATAGGATGGCTTTATGGGAGTAAATGAGAGCAATGGAGAGGTTTATCGGGTGACAGGGATGGAAAAGAACAGGATTATTTTAGAAGATATGGAAAAATTGGTATCTGTATATGGTGACAGATTTAATAAGCTTAAAGACAGCACGATTCTGGTCACTGGGGCAAATGGGATGATCACGACCTGGTTGTCGGAATTCCTTGTGTATCTTGCAGACAGGCATAACATCCAACTGTATCTTCAGTGTAGAAATCTGGAAAAGGCGAAAAAGGCTTACGAACGATATCTGGATCGGAAGTCTTTTCATCTCGTCAGCTTTGATTTTGAGAATAATGAAATCCCGGATATTTGTTTTGATTATATTCTCCATGCGGCAAGTCCGGCGGGAACGAAATATTTTATGGAGACTCCGGTAGATGTCATCCGACCGAATGCAGTCGGCACATGGCATCTTTTACAGTATGCAAGGAAGACGGGAATAAAGAAGTTTTTGATATTTAGTTCCGGTTCCATTTATGGGGAAGGTGGGACTGATAAGTCAGTCCTGACGGAAGAAGATTACGGAATTGTGGATCCGCTGGGTGTCCGGTCATGCTATGTGGAGTCAAAAAGGCTTGCAGAGCAGATGGGGATTGCTTTTTGGAAGCAATATCAGGTGCCGGTTTCTATCATCCGTATCCGACATACTTATGGACCGACGTTTGACTTGCAGCATGATACGCGTATTATACCGCGGGTCATTAGGCAAATTCTCAATGGCGAGGATATTGAGATTTATAAAGATCCAGATTCCGTGGTCCAATATACTTATATCGCAGACATGGTTGCCGCGATCCTTTTGGTTTTGCTGGAAGGGGAAAATGGAGGCGCGTATAATGCCTGTGGTGATGAGATTGTGAAGATGGATGATGTCATTGCGTGGATGGTGGAAGCGGATCCATCTGTTAAATCTGCTTTGGTTGAAAAAGAAATGGATGCAAGCTATAGATTTGGGAAGGGCAAGGGACTTAATTTCCGGAAATTATCGAACCAAAAACTGAAAGGGCTGGGTTGGGAACAGCTTTACAGCAATCGAGAAGGGTTCGCCCGGATTGTCCGGTATTATCTGGAAGAAAACCGATCCCGTTAAGAAAGGATACAGTTGTCATGAACATCATCTTACTTTCCGGCGGTTCCGGCAAGCGCCTCTGGCCATTGTCGAACGACATCCGCTCGAAACAGTTTATCAAGATATTTAAGACAGAAGACGGTACCTATGAGTCTATGGTGCAGCGCGTCTACCGACAGATACGGCACGCTGACCCGGATGCGCGGGTGACGATTGCCACCAGCCGGTCGCAGGCGTCCTCCATCCACAACCAGCTTGGGGAGGATGTGGGGATCTCCATCGAGCCCTGCAGGCGGGACACCTTCCCGGCGATCGCCCTGGCAACCGCTTACCTGGCCGACGTGCTGAAAGTCGGCCCTGAGGAGGGAGTGGTCGTCTGCCCGGTGGATCCTTACGTGGAGGACGCCTATTTTGAAGCTTTGAAAAAGTTGGGGGAGCAGGCAGCGAAGGGGGAGGCGAACCTCGTCCTTATGGGGATCGCGCCCACGTATCCCAGCGAGAAGTACGGCTACATCATCCCCGAGGGGGCGGATGCAGTCAGCAGGGTCGCCATGTTCAGGGAAAAACCGGACGCGCAGACGGCGCGGGAGTATATCCGGCAGGGGGCGCTCTGGAACGGCGGCGTGTTCGCGTATAAACTGGAGTATGTCTTAAGGAAAGCCCATGAGCTTCTGGATTTCACGGATTATGACGATCTCTTTGCGAAATATGAGACCTTGCCGAGGATCAGCTTCGACTACGCGGTGGTGGAAAAGGAACCGGACATCCAGGTCATGCGGTTTTGCGGGGAGTGGAAAGACCTTGGTACCTGGAATACCCTCACGGAGGCCATGGAGGATGCGTGCATCGGGGAGGCAGTGCTGGGCGATACCTGCGAGAACGTCCATGTGGTCAATGAGCTGGATGTCCCCGTGCTTGCTATGGGTCTGCGCGACGTGGTGATCTCCGCCAGCCCGGAGGGGATCCTCGTCTCGGACAAGGAGCAGTCCAGCTATATCAAGCCGTATGTGGACGGGATTGATCAGCAGGTCATGTTCGCGGAGAAGAGTTGGGGTGAATACCGTGTGCTTGATGTGGAGAATGGGGGCTTGACGGTCAAGGTGACGCTGAAGCCCGGGGGCAGGATGAACTACCACAGCCATAAGAACCGGGATGAGGTGTGGACGGTCATCTCCGGGAAGGGCCGTACCATCGTGGACGGCATGGAACAGGAGGTTTCCGTGGGGGACGTGGTCACCATGCAGGCCGGCTGCCGCCATACGGTGATCGCGGAGACGGAATTAAAGCTGGTCGAGGTCCAGCTGGGCAGGGAGATAAGTGTCCATGACAAACAGAAATACGAGCTGGAACGCTGACGGGGAAAATGTGCCATTCCTTTTGAACCCTGCGGGGAAGGACTACCTCTGGGGAGGCACCCGCCTGCGGGATGATTTTAACAAGGAGATCGATTTAACGCCTCTGGCGGAGACCTGGGAGTGTTCCGCCCATCCGGACGGCCTGAGCACCGTGGCAGGGGGGCCGTTTGCCGGGAGGACGCTGGCTGACGTGCTGCGGGAACGCCCGGATTTCCTGGGGACCCACCCACTTATAAATGGGGATGGGGAGCTCCCGGTGCTGATCAAGTTCATCGACGCGAAGCGGGACCTGTCCATTCAGGTGCACCCGGACGATGATTACGCCCGGATACATGAGGGCGGGCAGTACGGGAAGACGGAGCTGTGGTATGTGCTGGACGCTGCGACGGATGCGCGGATCGTGTACGGGTTTACCAGGGATGTGACAGCGGACAGGCTCCGGCAGGGCGTCGCGGACGGGAGCATTGAAAGGCTTGTGCAGAAGGTTCCGGTGAAAAAGGACGACGTGTTTTATATCGGGGCGGGGACAGTGCACGCGATTGGCGCGGGGACGCTGGCCGCCGAGATCCAGGAGAATTCTAACCTCACCTACCGCCTGTACGATTACGGCAGGGTGGATAAGGATGGGAAAGAACGCGAATTGCATATCGAAAAGGCGCTGGAGGTGGCTGACCTGCGGGGGAGCTCGGCGCCGAAGCAGCCCCTGCGGGTGCTGCGTTACCGGGCGGGCTGTGCGTCGGAGCTGCTCTGCCGGTGCCGGTATTTTGAAGTGAACCGCATGGCCGTCAATACGCAGCGGTGCCGGCAGCTGGCATCTTTCCGGTCGGACCGGATGTCCTTCCGGGTGCTGCTCTGCACGGACGGCTGCGGTTCTATTTATTATGGAAAAGAGTCCTTCGGGTTTTTCCGTGGGGACTGCATCTTTGTCCCGGCAGGTTCCGTGCAGATGCGGATCCACGGACGGGCGCAGTTCCTGGATGTGCGGTGCTGATGCGCTGGAAAAAGAATGGATGCCAAACAAACGCGGAAAGAATAGACGCCGGAAGAAAGGGCTGGCAAACGCGGAAAGAACGGACGCCGGAAGAAAGGGCTGGCAAACGCAGAAAGAATGGGAATAGCCTTATAAGAGACTGGAAAGGGCAGAAATAAGGGAGAGAACCCCCGGGGAGGCTGGGATGAAAAGGGATATTTTAAGCAGATATCAGGAGTGGCGGCAGAAAGCTGCTGTTTCTTTCTTGCGGGATTCGGATGTGGAGGAAGGGCTGCGGCAGATGGAGCCTGATGCAGGGAAGATAGAGGATGCCTTTTACAGGGATCTTGCTTTTGGCACGGGCGGCCTGCGGGGGCTGGTCGGCGCAGGCACGAACCGGATGAATATCTATACGGTGGCGAAGGCGTCCCAGGGACTGGCAGATTATGTGAAAAAGAACTTTCCGCCAAAGGAGCGGCGGATCGCGGTAAGCTATGACTCCCGCATCAAGTCGGACCTGTTTGCGCGGACGGCCTGCATGGTATTTGCTGCTAATGGGATTCTGGTATCGGTCTATCCGCGGCTGATGCCGACGCCCTGTTTATCGTTTGCAGTGCGGGAACTGCATTGCGCGGCGGGCGTTATGGTCACGGCGAGCCATAACCCGGCGGAGTATAATGGCTACAAAGTGTACGGTGCGGATGGCTGCCAGATTACTACGCAGGCAGCGGCGGATATTTTGGCGGAGATTGAAAAACTGGATATTTTTTCTGATGTGAAGGCAACGGATTTCCACTCTGGGATTGAGGACGGGCTGATACAGTATATTTCGCCGGAAACAGATACAGCCTATATCGAGGCAGTGAAAGGGCAGTCTCTGTTGGGAAACCTGGACGTGGACAAAAATGTTTCGATTGTCTATACGCCCCTGAACGGGACCGGGTTACAGCCCGTCCTGCGCGTCTTAAAGGAGAGCGGGTTTCGCAGTGTCAAGGTGGTCCGGGAACAGGAAGAACCCGACGGACATTTCCCGACCTGCCCGTACCCGAACCCGGAGGTCCGGGAGGCGATGGAACTGGGGATCACGTATGCCCGGGAGAACCATGCAGACCTGCTGCTGGCGACGGATCCGGACTGCGACCGCGTAGGGATTGCGGTGAGAGATAATTCCGGAGACTTTGTGTTGTTGTCCGGTAATGAGACGGGGCTGCTCCTGCTGGATTATATCTGTTCCCGCCGGGTGGCGCTGGGGACGATGCCAGAGGAACCAGTGTTTATCAAGACGATTGTGACCACGGATCTGGCGGATGCAGTGGCGGCGCATTACGGCGTGCGCACGGTGAACGTGCTGACCGGGTTTAAGTTCATCGGGGAGCAGATCGGTCTGTTGGAACAAAATGGGAAGGAGGATTCCTATATCTTTGGTTTTGAGGAGAGCTGTGGCTATCTCTCTGGCACCTATGTCCGGGACAAGGATGCGGTGGTCGCGGTGCTCCTGATTTGCGAGATGTACGCGTTCTATGCGCGGCAGGGTGTGAGTCTGACAGAAAAACTGAAAGAGATCTATGATACCTATGGATATATGCTCAACACCCTGCATTCCTATGGATTTACGGGTGCTGCAGGGATGGAAAAGATGAAAGAGATCATGGGGCGCTTCCGTGAAAATACCGCAGAACTGTGCGGCAGGAAGATTAGTTCCTTCATGGACTATTCCAAAGGATTGGATGGTTTGCCGGCGTCCGATGTACTGAGATATTGTTTTGAGGATGGGAGTGCGGTTGTCATCCGCCCCTCCGGCACAGAGCCGAAGCTAAAGGTTTATCTTTCTGTACGATCGGAGAGCCGGGAGGAAACGGAAAGATACGAGAGAGAACTTATGGACGGGATAGAGGGATTTATCGGGCGATGATTTGGCAGAGCAAAACTGTTGTACAATTCATCCTGTGACGGATGTTTCACTTGACCGTTTTCGTCATAAAGGATCACGCGCAGACGCGGCATCTGATTTTTCTTGATTTTGTACTTGAAAATACCAGTGCCATCCCATATAATATAACTAGAACAGCAAGGCTGTGATGCGTGTTTTCGATGGGGGCAGAGAAAATACAGAACGGATGCAGTTTTTGACGAAAAAAGAAAATGTAACACTGTCCGATCTGGAGATACAGTGGCATCCCGCTTTTTACGCGGCTGCCAGGCTTGAATTATCTTCCAACCGGACGGAGCTGGATTTCCAGTGCGAGTACAATTTGGGCAAGAAGCCTTTGCAGATCGACCTGCTGGTAATTAAAAAGCTGGGCGATGCACAGATTGAGAATGAGATTGGGCATATCTTTCGGCAATACAATATCGTGGAATATAAGTCCCCGGATGACGGCCTGACGATAGACGATTTTTTCAAGACGGTCGGCTATGCCTGCATATATAAGGGGCTTGCAGAATCAGTCGATCAGATCCCCATTGATCAGATGACGGTCTCGCTTTTCCGGGAAGGATACCCGCGGGGCTTGTTTCGCAGCTTGAAGAAATATGGACTCAGGATAAGAAAGAAATGCAGGGGTATATATTACATAGAAGGGCTTTTTGTCCCAGCGCAGGTTGTCGTGACAAGGGAGCTTGAGGGGCGGGGTCACCGAAGCCTGAAAGTGCTCTCCCGGAATGCGCTGGAAGAGGACGTACGCGGTTTCATTAAGGAGGCGCAGCGATTTGCCGGTCAGGGGGATCGCGAGAACGTGGATGCCGTCCTTCAGGTGAGTGTATCGGCAAACAATGAACTGTATGAGAAAGTAAGGAGGTCTTCGGGTATGTGTGAAGCGATGCGGCAGTTAATGTGGGATGAAATAGAAGCTGAAGTGAAAAAAGGCAGGCAGCAGGGACTGCAGCAAGGCAGGCTGGAGCAGGCAAGAGATACCGCCTGCGCGCTCCGTGACATGGGGCTGACAATCGACAGCATTGCGAAGGCGGTCAAGGTCAGTATTGAGACAATAGAGAGATGGCTTGCTGAGCAGCAAGTTCAAATTTGAAATCATGATGACATTATTCGATGAGGATTATATCTTCGAGTCTTATGTAAAAGATGTCGAGAGAAGAACGGTAGATAAAGCGATAAAAGAAACAACGGAAGTGCGGCAGCTGCAGGCTGCGGTGCGACAGGTGAAAGCGAGCCGTGAATGGGAGGTGAGGTTTGTGATATTCGAGGAGATGCTGCAGGAACAACGCGAGGCTGGAAAGGCAGAAGGAAGAGCAGAAGGAAAGGCAGAAGATATACTTATCTTGCTGGAGGGACTTCCGGATAAGGTGCCGGAGGATCTGCGGGAATATCTGTTTTCCGAGAAAGACAGCGATGTGCTGCATAGGTACCTGAAGCTTGCTGCATCCGCGTCTTCTGTTGGGGAGTTTGCGCAGCTGATCCGGCAGTGATTGGAAGATGTGGACATTTACTTTATGAAAAATCGACTGGCATATCCTGTGCCGTCACAAATCTACATATGAGAAAAGTCTATATTGGCTGTCATGGGGAATGTTTTGAGGCATTCGGTCTTTGGAATATTTTGCATGAAGGAACTGTTTATGCCGATTCTGGCAAGTATTCAATTTTAGATATGCAGAGGAATCCTATATTTTCTGGCGGAAACTACGGATCCTATACCGCAGCACAGACGGCCAGCGCTTTAGAGAAACCGTTTGAAGGTTTATTTTACCCCGCCGTGCGCTGCCCTTCCACGATAATCATGCAGTTTTTCTTATACAACACAATTCCATATCGCAGGATCGCTTTCATTCCATTCTGCACGAGTACCTATAGCACGGTATAAGAGCACAAGGCATAATCGGAAGAATGATAAGTTTAATGTGAATGTCTATTGTTTTAAAATAAAAGAGGGCGTTATGTGAAAAACCTTGACATTTTTCTTGAGAAAAGTTATTATCTCTAATAACAGGAATAATTATCAATTTAAAAGGAGGATGTATACCATGAAAGAGTTAAAGGGTACTAAGACCGAACAGAACCTGCAGGCTGCGTTTGCCGGTGAGTCTCAGGCGCGCAACAAATACACTTACTTCGCGAGCAAGGCGAAGAAGGATGGCTACGTTCAGATCGCTGCGATTTTTGAGGAGACGGCAGCGAACGAGAAGGAGCATGCGAAGATCTGGTACAAGCTGTTGAACGGCGGCGCGGTGGGCTCTACGATTGAGAATCTTGAGGAGGCTGCGGCCGGCGAGAATTACGAGTGGACCGATATGTATGCAGGCTTTGCGAAGGACGCGCGTGAGGAGGGCTTTGACGACATTGCCTATCTGTTTGAGGAAGTGGCAAAGATCGAGAAGGAGCACGAGGAGCGCTATCGCAAGCTGCTTGCGAACATCAAGGGCGACCTTGTGTTCTCCAAGGAGGGCGACGTGGTATGGCAGTGCTCGAACTGCGGCCACATCTGCGTGGGCAAGAAGGCTCCGGAGGTATGTCCGGTGTGCGCACATCCGCAGAGCTATTTCCAGGTGAAGGCGGAGAATTATTAATTTGCAATTTTGAGACGATGATGATCGGCTGATCTGCTCAGGCAGACCAGCCGTTTTTCGATGTTGCTGGATTAGCTATCTGTACCGTTACTGGCATTATTACAGCGAGGAGAGCAGCGCCAGGATATTCAGGCAGGCGCCGGCTGAGCCGATGAAGCGAAATTATATGATATTTCACACGATGAATCCGACGTTTGCCATTGAAGATCTGAAGGAGATCTGTCAGTGGAAATGATAGTCATGCAATGACAGCGAGGACACAGTACTGCCTGAGTTTCTGCCATTTATTAAGAAAAAGCATTCCCAGGGTTTATGGAGGATCCGGTCAGACGGTTCATAAGGTCATCAAAGGAGCTGGTGTCCGGCTGGCCGGTATTGTCTTGCCCTGGAATGGCGTCGGTTTCATTTTGCGGCAGAGTGTCACCGGTTTCGTTTTGTGGAAGAATATCGGAGGGCCAGGCGGTCTCGGAGCGGTTATCCGCAGGCTTTGGACTCTCTTCCGGGAAAACGCCGTTCGGGGATTTCAGATCTGACTCAGCCTTTAACTCTGATTCAGTTTTTACCTCTGATTCAGTTTTTACCTCTGGTTCAGTTTTTACCTCCGGTTCGGTCTTTACCTCCGGTTCAGTCTTTAACTCCTGTTCAGTTTTTAACTCCGGTTCGGTCTTTAACTCCGGTTCAGTCTTTAACTCCGATTCAGCTTTTAGCTTCGGTTCAGCCTTTGACTCCGATTCAGTCTTCAATCCCGACTCGAATTCTGATCCCGATTCGGATTCTGACTCAGATTCGCTTTCGGACGCTGCCTTCTTTTTGAGGCGGCCGAGCAGATCCGAGTAGATCGTTTCTTTTTCGGTCTCGGGAGCGGGCTTGTGCAGAGCGCATTTTTTCGATGGCACGGTGCCGACGGCGAAATATTCCACATAGGTTTCCCTGCAGCCGCCAGACACGGCGGGCAGGTGGGATTCGCGGCACAGCGTTACCGGCTCGACGGTTTCCGGGATCGGAAAATCAGAGGTCGTGATTCCCTCGTGGACGCGGTTCATGACAGCCGACCAGAGGATTCTGTTGTACGTGTGATACGTAGATGCGAGGGGCAGGTCGCGGTTGTTGTCGTAACCGCCCCAGACGCAGCAGGTGTAGAACGGCGTGTAACCGACGAACCAGATATCCTTGTAGTTGGAGGTGGTTCCGGTCTTGCCGGCGACGGGCTGCTCCCCGGCGGAGATCGTGCCGTACGCCGTGCCTTCGGGCGCGTTGACGACGTCCTTCATCGCGTCGGTCAGAAGGAACGCAGTGCTCTCGGACAGGACGCGGGTATTGTCCTTCTGCGTATCTCCGGGGGCGAGCCTGGCTGTGGACACTGCGATTGCTTTTCCTGCATAGACGTCCTGCTTTTTTTCGGACAGCTGGCCGAACAGGTGATTTTCTGCACTGTGTGCGCTGCCGCTGTCTCCAGACAGGGCCTGAGTCGAATTGCCTGAGATCGTGCCTGCAGCGCTGTCTGCGTCGGCGGCCAGCTCACTCGTACGGTCGATGAGGACATTCCCCTGTCGATCCAGGATTTTTGTAAAAAATTTCGGCGTGCGATATACGCCCTGATTCGCGATCGCGGCGTAGGCGGAGCAGAGCTCCAGGTTTGTGACGCCCTGCGTGATCCCGCCGAGCGCGAGCGGCTGTACGATGTCTGAGGAGTGGTCGCCGTCTGCGGAGGTGTAGGATTCCTGCAGGGTCGTGATGCCAAGCCTGCGCGCATACTCGTAGCCGACGCGCGGGGAGATTTCAGTGATGCATTTTACGGCGATGACGTTGATCGAGCGCATGATCGCCTCACGTATGGTCGCCGTGCCGGAATAATCCGTGAGATCCCAGTTGCTGACCGGAGTGCCGTCTTCGTACTTATAAGGTTCGTTTTTGTACAGCGTGGCGAGCGTCTGTCCGAATGCGTCGATCGCAGGAGCGTAGGCCGTCAGGATCTTGAAGGTCGAGCCGGGCTGGCGGGTCGTCTCGGTCGCGCGATTCAGCGTGAGGCTGGCAGTCTTTTCGCCGCGGCCGCCGACCAGGGCGCGCACGAGGCCGGTTGCCTGATCCATGAGCACGAGAGAGGCCTGCGGCTGGGGTGAGAGCGTGAGACGTTCGCCGAGCACGGTCGGGCCGCTATTCCCGGAATCCTCGTCAGACTTCTCATTGATATCCTCTTCGGCATTTGCGTCGAAATCCTTATCGGAGTCATCTCTGAAATCTTCGCTGGAATTTCCGTCGACTTTATCTTCGGAATTCTCGCTGGAATCGTCTTCGGGGGCATTTGCCGCGGTCGTTTCTAATACGTACTCCCGGAAGGCATCGGCGTAACCTTGCGCTTCTTCCTTGGTTGCACAGAGCAGGTCAAATGAAGGATCCATGTTCTCCCGGACATAGCTGCGCAGAGCTTCTGAGCCATAGTTGGTGATCTGACCGTCCGCGCCGGAAATGCTCAGGGCGTAGTCGACGCCGAACTCGGTGCCTTCCGGAAAATTTGCGGGATTTGAGAATTCCTCATCGCAGATTTGCTGAAGTGCGCTGTCCTGTGCGGAGAAAATGCGCAGGCCTCCGCTGTACACGGCGCGGTACGCCTGCTCCTCAGAATAGCCCTTTTCGCTGGTCAGCGCGTCGATCGCCTGCTCAATCAGCGCGTCTTCATAATAGGAATAGACGTCTGACTCTTCATAAGCGGCGTTGAATTCCCGTACGCGGGCGTATACGTCGTCGGCAAGCGCAGCCTGCCGCTGCGATTCGGACAGATAGCCCTGTTCGGTCATATAGCGGAGCACGACCGCCCGCCGGGCTTTATTCTCCTCCGGGTTCGCGATCGGGTTGTAGCGGCTGGGATTTTGGGGGATCGCGGCGAGAACCGCCGACTCCGAGGTCGTCAGCTCAGACACGTCTTTGCCGAAATAGCGTCTGGCAGCCGCCTGCACGCCGTAGCATCCGGCTCCGAGATTGATCGTGTTCAGGTAATCCTCGAGAATTTCATCTTTTGTAATCCGCTTTTCAAGCTGCAGCGCGAGATACTGCTCCTGCACCTTCCGGCGGAAACGCTCAGCGAAGGAGGTTTCCTGCGTCCAGTCGGTGAACACACTGTTCTTGATGAGCTGCTGCGTGATCGTACTGGCGCCCTCCGAAAAGGAGCCCCTGGTGATTCCGGTCAGAAAGGCACGCACGATGCCGTGAAGGTCGACGCCGCCGTGCTCGTAGAAGCGCTCGTCCTCGATGGCGATCATTGCTTTCTGCAGAGAGTCCGGGATTTCGTCAAGCGGGACAATGTCCCGGTTCGATGTGGCGAATGTGAGCTTGCGCAGAGGATTTCCGTCCTGGTCGCAGATGTAGGTGGCGGATTCCGTCGGAGAGACGCTGATCGTATCAATGTCCGGGGCGGTTGCGGCGAGGCGCCAGACCAGCCCGAGAAACGCGAACAGGAAGACGACTGCGGCCGCTCCGATTCCGGCCAGAATCCGCTTCCACGGGAGATTGCGAAGCATTCGCGGAATACGCGCCCACGGAAAACGGCGGATCGCCTGTATCATTCGGGATAAGTACTTTTTTATGCCGGATTTCCAAACGTCAGATAAGTGTTTTTTTATGCCGGATAAACGATTCTCTTCATCGGGCGTCCGCGCGTCAAATAAGCGATTCTCCTCGCCAGGTGTCTGCCTGTTTTCCATAAGAAATGCTCCCTTCGGAAATAAAATTCAATACAGAAAATTATTCCACTTAAAGGGACAATTTATACGTCTGTTTGTTTGCACTTTAGAACACTGATTATATTTCATAAATATTTAATAGAAATCTTAAATATATTGTGATATATTAGAAGCGTTACTGATCAATATTTGTGACAGAAAGGAGGAGAGGCTATATGAATGAATTATTATTTTCGTTTATAGTTGCTGTCGCGGCTGGTGTGGTGTGTCACCTCATCAACAAATGGCTGGACGGCGACAGGTAATCAGTGATCAGCCTGCGGTTCTAAGCCCTGCCGCGTAAAAATGGGAATAGAAAGTCCCCGGAGACGCCACTCCGGGGACTTTCGCTTGTGACATTTTAGAATTACTATTTTCGTTTTCGCCTGTATTCTAGCACATATATGCTTTATGCGCAATATGCAATTTCTTAAGAAAGAATGAAATTTTGTAGTGCGTTTTTGGAGCGGGAAGGTTTTTATTTGTGCAATCTGAGGATTGGTTACTGTTCAGACCAGGCCGAAGCACTTGCTGTTGAGGCCGTAAGAAAGTGATTCGGGAGGATTGCGGCTGAAGATCACGCTGATACGTCAGCCTTGCATCGCGTTCGGAGATAGTATATAATATGGGCTGTGAAATGACCGTGCCATCAAGCGTATGTGTGGGCGCCATTTTGGAACGGAATTTATTCTGTACTGCCCCGGCACGATCCGGGCGGAGAAATGGAGGTCTGTGATGAGAAAAGAAATGTTGGGAAAAGGTTTTAGGACGATGGTTTGCGCGGTCGGGCTCTGCGCGTTTTCTGGCGCGGCGCTGGCGCAGGAGAATGCGGCGCTGCCGCTGGACGAGGCGGGCGCGGAGGCGATCGCGCTGGCGGATGCGGGCGTAGAGGAAGCCGATGCGACGCGGCTGCGCTCGATGCGTGAGCGGGAGGACGGCGAGGATGTCGTCGAGGTCGAATTTTCCTATGGGGATAACAGTTATGAATATATGCTCCGGGAGTCTGACGGTATGATCCTGGAGTGGAGCATTGAGGGACGTGCGGTCGACGAGGCCGTGGCGGAGCTGACGCTGACGGGTGATGGAGCGGCTTTGGCAGGCGGAGCTTCGGCGGACGTGCAGGGCGACGGCGCGGCTGCGGAAGCGCAGAACAATGACGCGGCCGGGGAAGCGCAGACAGAACCGAGTCTTTCTGCGGAGGCGCAGGCGGAGACCGGCTCGCCGGATGGGAACGCGGCCGGAGATGGTGCACTGAGCAACGGCGCGGCTGCCGGGGACGCGGCGGTCAAGGTCGCGGTTGACGGCACGGAGCTGATCGGCTATGAACAGGCGGTGCAGATCGCGCTGGAGGATTCTGGTATCGCGGAGGCGGATGCGCAGCTGGCAAAGATCAAATTCGAATATGACGGACGTTTTTATGATTATGAGCTGGAGCTGCGTGAGGGGCGTGCGGAGTACGAGTACAAGATCGACGCGCAGAGCGGCGAGATCGTGGAGGTCGAGAGGGACTGACCGGCTCCGGTCTGAGACGGAAGGCGGTTCAGGTATGGGCAGGTTGTTTCAGATGGTGGAGGAAACGGTCTGAGTGTGATTGGCCTGATTTGAGGCAGAAGGCGATTACAGCTGGATCTGCACGGAAGCGGAACGCTCCAGGGATGAGCTTGTCCGGGAAGGACAAAGCAGGACTGAGATCATTGAGAGGTATCTATGAAGATAGTCTACAAAGGCGGCGAGGGTGAGATCGTCGAGAAGAAATCCCGGTTCATCGCGACGGTGCGGCCGGTGAACAGCGAGGAAGAGGCGTTGGAATTCATCGCCGCGATGAAGAAAAAATACTGGAACGCGACGCATAACTGTTCCGCTTTTGTCGTGGGAGAGCACTATGAGCTTCAGCGCTGCAGCGACGACGGGGAGCCGCAGGGAACGGCGGGCCGTCCGATGCTGGACGTGCTGCTCGGCGAGGAGATTCACAATGCGGCCGTTGTGGTCACGCGGTATTTCGGCGGGACGCTGCTCGGCACGGGCGGTCTCGTGCGCGCCTACTCGAAGGCGGTGCAGGAAGGACTGCGCGGCAGCGCCGTGATCGACAAGCGCGACGGCGTGCTGCTTTCCATTCGCACGGACTACAATGGCATTGGGAAGATTCAGTATCTGCTGGGGCAGCGAGGACTTTCCATCGTCGATTCAGAATATACTGATAGTGTGGCCGTGCAGACGTTGGTTCCGCAGGAACAGTTACAGGAGCTGCGCGAGGCGGTCACAGAGGCGACGAGCGGCAGGGCGGAGTTCACGGCGGAGAAGCCGGTGCGCTTCGCGTTTCTGGACGGGGAGCCGCTGGTGTTTGCGTAAGCAATGAGCTGTGCAAAGACAGTGGAACACGAAATGCCTGCTTGCAGGCAATTTCGTGAGACAGCGGATTGATAGGGCGATGCCGCCCCGGCGAGGGGTCCGCGGCCGACACATCATGCAACATAGACTCTTCAGGGAGGACAACATAGAGATGGCAGAACAGACAGAGCGCAGGGACTGCGCCGCGCCGATCGGCGTGTTCGATTCCGGCGTGGGCGGGCTGACCGTGGCGCGGGAGATCATGCGCAATCTTCCGAATGAGCGCATCGTATATTTCGGGGACACCGCCCGTGTGCCGTATGGCAGCAAGTCGCGGGAGACGATCCTGCGCTACTCTCGGCAGATCATCCGTTTTCTGCGCACCGAGCAGGTCAAGGCGATCGTCATCGCCTGCAACACGGCAAGCGCGCTGGCGCTCGACGAGGTGGAAAAGGAGCTGGACATTCCGATCATCGGCGTGATCAAATCCGGGGCTCATGTCGCGGCGGCGTCTACCGTGAACAAAAAGGTCGGCGTGATCGGCACGGAGAGCACGATCCACAGCGGGATGTACGACCAGCTGATCCGTGCGGAGGATCCCAAGATCACCGTGTATGGGAAGGCCTGTCCGCTGTTTGTGCCGCTTGTGGAGGAGGGCTGGCTGAAGGATCCGGTGACGGAGACGGTGGCGAGGCGGTATCTGCAGGAGCTATTGGACGAGGGGATCGACAGCCTGATCCTGGGCTGCACGCATTATCCGCTCCTTCGCTCGCTGATTGGCGAGATCGCGGGTCCGGACGTGCGGCTTGTGAATCCGGCCTACGAGACGGCCAGGGAGCTGGAGCGTCTGCTGGCGAAGCACGGGATCCTGAACACGCAGGCGAAGCCGCCGGGCAACGAGCCGTACAAATTCTATGTCAGCGACGCCGCGGACAAATTCAAGCGCTTTGCGAATTCGATCCTTCCGTACGACATTGAGACGACGCAGAAGATCAATATTGAAGAGTATTGACGTCGGGGCAAAATAGATAATCCCGGGCTGTAAACGGATGGAAGCGATATAAGTACGGAATACAGGAATAGAACATTAGCTTTCTCTGGAAAATGGCGAAAGGGCTCAGGCTCTGGCCTGGATAAGAGCGCATAAAGGGGAAGAAATTGACAGGAGGGAAATTCTCAGATGACAGAGGATGTTCTGGTCAGCGTGAAGGGACTGCACACACTGGACACTGCGCAGGATGAGGAGATCGAGATCTTTTCCGCCGGAAAGTACTTTTTCAAAGATGGAAAGCATTATCTGTTTTATGATGAGCAGGTGGAAGACAGCGGAGGCGTCGTCAACAACCGGATTATTTTGAAAGATGATTTCGTGGAGCTGACGAAAAAGGGTTCTGTGAATGTGAAAATGTCTTTTTGCCGCGATGAAAAGACGGAGTGCTGGTATGAGACGCCGTTCGGAGAGATGCTGGTGGGTCTTGAGGTGACGGACATGAAGATTGAGGAGCAGGAGGAACTCCTGGAAATTAACATTGCTTATCGCCTTGAGCTCAACTATGAGCACGTTGCGGACTGTCGCATCTGCATCCGTGTGATCGCGAAAGGGAGCAGCCTGTTTCATCTTAGATGAAGCGTTGCGGGGGTGTCTGTTTTTTGAAATATTAAGAAAAAAACGGCAAAACGAAAACTGTGAAAACGAAAGCTGCAGGAGCGAGAACTGTAGGGACGAAAACAGCGGGAGCGAGAACCGTAGGGACGAAAACAGCAGGAACGAAAGCTGCAGAAACGAAAACTGTAAAGAAGAAAATCATAAAGAAAAATTGTAAAGAAAACTGCCGGAACAGATCAGCTCCGGCAGTTTATGTTTTGTCGTTTGAAAATTATTTTTTATTCTTTTTCCCTTTTTTGGACTCTTCTTTTTGAAGCTTCTTGTTCTCTTCGTCAATCTTCCGGGAAAGCTTGTCGCGCGTCCGCGCCCAAAAGCCCTTTTTCTTCTGAACCGTCTCAAGCGGCCCGCGCACGCCCCTGACTTCCATGATATAGATACCGCTGACAACGGCCTTGACTTCCTTCTTGACCGGGATTGTGTCGAAGATGGCGGCGTCGCTGACGAGCGTCATGATCCTCGGGCCGACCTTGGCCTTGACGATCGGAAGCTTGGAGCGGCGCATCAGCTTGGGCGTCTGGTCGATGACCATCTGCGGCAGCCCGGAATCCTTGATCGGCATTCGCTTCTTGTCAATGATCAGCATGGAGATCGTCTGCTTGGCGGCCTCCATCTGCTCCTGCTGGGCGACCTGCTTTTTCTGCATCTTGCGCCCGACAAAATAGAGAACGACGAGCGCGACGACAAGTACAAGGAGTATGATCAGTAAAACTTTCAGTGGTGTTGGCATATGTACCTCCGTGGATTCAAATTTATTTCGCGGCTGTTCATTCCAGGGCGAAACAGTTATTCTCTTCTTCAATCTAGCATTCTAGCATTGTTTGGAAGAAAGTGCAATAATTCTTTGTTTTTTATTAAAATTATATTTGGTGGTGCGAAACTGGATTTCATGTGATATAATCTCGACAGAGATTATATCAGCGCCGATTCGGTGTCACGCGAGGCGGGACAAGACACGAAACCGAATCGTGCGCATCCCCCGGAGGGTATTACGTCCGAAGGACGTGATATAATGCAATCTAGATTATCGCTGAGAGGAGTCAAATTATCATGAGAAAAAGAAATTTATTGATTGCTGTCGCAGGTTCGTTTTGTCTGGCAGTCTTCGGGCTGTCGTCTGCTGCGGCGCTGGCGGATGAGGCCGGGACAGAAGCGGTGACGGACGCGGAGGAGAGCGCAGAAGCCGGAGAGATTGATGCAGATGAGAGTGCGGAGGCCGGAGAGGCAGATGCAGAGGAGGACGCGGACGGCGCAGAGGCGGCTTTGGAGGGAGAATCCGAGACGGACGGGATTACCGAGGCCGAGAAGGAGACCGAGCTGGTGATCCCGGAGCGGCCGGACTACAGCGCTTCTGATTATGTGACGCTTGGACAGTACAAGGGGCTGACGGTCGTCCGGGAGCCGTTCGAGGTGACGGAGGAGGAGATCGACGAGGAGATTCAGCTTGAGCTGCAGTACTCTGACGCGCTGGAGACGGTTACGGAGGGCGTCGTGCAGGAGGGCGATATCGCGAACATCGATTATGAGGGTAAGAAGGACGGCGTTGCTTTTGACGGCGGGACTGATGAAGGGTTTGACTTGACGATTGGCTCTCATATGTTTATCGACGGGTTTGAGGATGGGCTGATCGGCGTGGCAGTTGGCGATACGGTTGATCTTCCGCTGACTTTTCCGGAGAATTATGGCAGTGAGGAACTGGCGGGGGCGGACGTCGTGTTTACGGTCACGGTCAATGAGATCAAGCGGGTTCCAGAGCTGACCGACGAGGTGGCGAGTACCGTCACGGATGGCGAGTACAATGATGTGGCTTCCTACCGGGAGAGCGTTCGCGCGCAACTTGAGGCGACGAGGGAGCAGGAGCTGGAGACCATTGTTATGTCGGATCTCATGACGCAGATCGCGAATACCTGCGAGATCACCGGATATCCGCAGGAGATGATCGACTACAATGTCGCGCTGATGGAGCAGTATTACCGCAGTATGGCGCAGATGTACTCAATGGAGTTTGAGGACTTTCTTTCCACGTATCTTGAGATGACGCTGGAGCAGTTCCAGAGCGAGGCAGTTCTGGCCTGCCAGGAGATGATGCAGCAGGAGCTGTATCTGAAGGCGATCGCGGAGGCCGAGGGGATCGAGCTCACGGATGAGGAATACATAGCCGGAACGGAACGCTACGCGCAGCAGTACGGATACGAGACGGCGGAAGCGCTGGTCGCGGCGAACGATGAGAAAGAGATCCGCATCAGCCTGCTGTTGGACAAGGTGTATGATTTCCTTCTGGAGAATTCCAATATCGTAGACGCGGAGCCGGAGACGGAGTCCGAGAACATGACCGAGCTGACCGGTGCGGAGCTTGTCGCGGAGGCGGGCGAGACCGAAGCCGAGGCTGTGGAAACGGAGCAGGGCGAGACTGAAACCGAGGTGTAAGCGAAACAGAAAGAATCAAAAGGCAGGCTGTAGGGAATGAAAGCGAAATTGATTGTGCTCCTAGGGGTGCTCGGGGTTTCTTTTTCTGCGATCTTTGTAAAATATACGACCGCTCCGGCGGTCGTGATCGCGTTCTACCGTATGTTTTTTGCGGCGGTGATTCTCTTGCCGGTCGCGTGGAAGACCTGCAGGGAAGAGTGGAATACGCTGGGGAAAAGGACGGTGCTGATGTGCGCCGCCAGCGGCGTGTTTCTCGCGTGCCATTTTTCCTTCTATTTTCAGTCGATCGCATACACGTCGATCGCGTCGAGCACGGTGCTCGTGGACACGGAGGTATTTTTTGTCGCGATCGTGTCCATCCTGTTTTTGAAAGAAAAAATCTCGCGGCTGGGAGCGTTCAGCATTCTATTGACTTTTGCGGGCAGCGTTGTGCTTGCCTTGAGCGACCGCGGCGCGGGCAGCAATGCGGTCTACGGGGATTTTCTAGCGGTGACCGGGGCGTTTTTCGTGGCGCTGTACACGCTGATCGGCCGCGTGGAGCGCAGAAAGATGTCGACGACGCTCTATACTTTTCTGGTGTATGGGACGGCTGCGTTGACGCTTGCGGTTTTCTGTGCGGTGATGAGGATTCCGGTGGTCGGCTATGAGCCGAAGAATTATGCGCTCGGATTGGGGCTGGCGCTGTGCTGTACATTGCTCGGGCACAGTGTGTTCAGCTGGGGACTGAAATATCTGCCGGCGACGTTTATCTCGACGGCGAAGCTCGGGGAGCCGGTGTTCGCGACGGTGCTTGGGATCTTCCTGTTCGGGCAGATTCCGGCGGTGCAGCAGGTGATTGGCGCCGTGGTCATCCTGGCCGGGCTGTATCTCTACACGGCGGTGCAGGAGTGACGCAAGATTTGATGGCGCCGGGGCAGATAAACGACGGATGTATCTTTACACGTCGGCGCCAAAGTGATGATTATTCGGACAAAGTCCTGTGTTTGTTCATAAGGAGTGAGCTAATTTTATGAAAAAAGTAGGAATGATCCTGGAGGGCGGCGGACAGCGCGGCATTTTTACAAGCGGCGTGCTGGACTATTTTATGGAGCGCAGGCTTGTGCTTCCATACGTGATCGGAGTGTCCGCGGGCGCGTGCAATGCGGTGGATTACGTGTCGGGACAGATCCTGCGCACGAAGGAGTGTATGCTCGACGCGCAGCTTGACTACGAGCTTTATGGACTCCATACCATGATGAAGACGAAACATTTTATGAATATGGATCTGATCTTTGGCCAGTTTCCGTACCGGGATTATCCGTTTGATTTTAAAGCGTTCGTGAAATCTCCGACGCGCTGCCTGATCGCGGCGACGAATTGCGTGACGGGACGGGCACAGTTTCTGGAGGAGTATCGCGACAAGGCGCGGCTGATGGAGATCTGCCGGGCTTCCTCGAGCCTGCCGTTCGCGGCTGCGATGGCGGAGGTCGACGGGATCCCGATGCTGGATGGCGGGATCGCGGATTCCGTGCCGGTGCGCAAGGCGATCGCAGATGGCTATGACTACAATATTGTGATTCTGACGCGGGGGCGCGGCTATTATAAGAACGAGAGCAATGCCTCCCTGATGAAGCTCGCGAAGCTTGTCTACCGGAAGTATCCGGAGCTTGCCCGCGCGCTGATGATGCGCAACCACGTTTACAACCGGGAGATGGATCTGATCGATCGCCTCGAGAAGCAGGGGAAGGTCTTTGCGATTCGCCCGACGTTACCCTGTGTCGGCCGGACGGAGAAGGATCTGGAAAAACTCGAGGATTTCTATTGGCATGGCTACGAGCTCGCGAAGCGGATCTACCCGGAACTCAAGGAGTGGCTTGCGAAGCGTGAGGAGTGCGTCAGCCGGAAACGGCTGCTGGTGAGATGACAGAAATACAGCTGCCGCAGTCTGTAAGCGGACGTCGCGGCAGCTGTGCGATCTTTTATTGTCAATGAGAAGGAAATCAGCTATAATACAGACGGGTATCATGGCGTAAAGCCGGCGCGGCAGGCGGGACAGGAGGCGTTATGTCAGAGCATCGTTGTTCCATAAGCCGGTAACGGAACTATGACAGGTAATGATGGTATGGAAGAGAAAAGGACAGCTGAGAATACAGATAGAGGAATCTCAGCTCTGATCGAAAAGCTGGATGCGCGGCATTCTCTGGAGCTCGGGGAATATGAATCTCTGATCAGGAATCGGACAGCAGCCGCTTTGCTTGCCCGGAAAGCGTCCGCCGTGCGGCAGCGGATCTATGGCAGGGATGTCTATGTGCGCGGACTGATTGAGATCAGCAACATCTGCAAAAACGACTGCTACTATTGCGGCATCCGCAGGAGCAACCGCGCCTGCGACCGCTACCGTCTCTCGGAGCAGGAGATTCTGGAGTGCTGCGCGCAGGGGTATGCGCTCGGCTTTCGCACCTTTGTCCTGCAGGGGGGCGAGGACGCGTATTTCTCGGATGAGGTGGTCTGCCGTCTGGTGAGGCAGATCAAGCAGAACCATCCGGACTGTGCGGTGACCTTGTCGCTCGGGGAGCGCAGCCGCGAGAGCTATCAGCGGATGTTTGACGCCGGGGCGGATCGCTATCTGCTGCGGCACGAGACGGCGGACAAGGCGCACTATGAGAAGCTGCATCCGCCGCAGATGTCGTTTGACAACCGGATGCGCTGTCTGCGCGACCTGCGCAGGATCGGTTATCAGGTGGGCTGCGGATTTATGGTCGGCTCGCCGTATCAGACTGCGCGGACTTTGGCGGAGGATCTGAAGTTTATTGAGGAGTTTCAGCCGGATATGTGCGGCATCGGCCCATTCGTCCCGCATCAGGCGACGCCGTTCGCGAAGGAGCCGGCAGGAACTGTGGAGCTGACCTGCTATCTGCTCTCGCTCATCCGGCTGATCTGCCCGAACGTGCTGCTCCCGTCGACGACCGCGCTCGGGACGATCGATCCGAGGGGGCGCGAGAAGGGGATCCTGGCAGGCGCGAACGTCGTGATGCCGAACCTCTCCCCGATAGCGGTGCGGAAAAAGTACGAGCTTTACGACAACAAGATCTGTACCGGAGACGAGTCGGCGCAGTGCAGGCATTGCCTGGAGCAGCGCATGGAGTCGATCGACTATCACGTCGTGACAGCACGGGGCGACATCCGTGGATGGAGAGATCCACATTAAGTCGGTATATGTGTACGCGCGGGCTGTAAGAGTACGGAATAGAGTAAGCAACCCGGCCGCGTACAAAAACAACTGTGAGAAGAAGAGGGTAAAGAATAAAGAAATGGAATGAGATAAGCGGTCCGTCTGCGGATAAAAGCGCTGTGAGAAGAGAACAACGAAAAGCATTGGAATAATCTGACCGAAGAAAAAGGGACAGAGAAAATAAAGGAAAGAAAAGAGGTAAGCAAGATGGCAGTTTACAATCCGAAATCATTGAAGGCAGAAGAATTCATCAACCACGAAGAGATTCTTGAAACGCTTGAGTATGCGGAGAAGAACAAGAACAACGTGGAGCTGATCGACCAGATCCTCGCGAAGGCGCGTCCGCAAAAGACGGCGACCGGGACGGTCTGTCAGGGATTGACGCACCGGGAGGCTTCCGTGCTCCTGGCCTGTGACATCCCGGAGAAGGTCGAGGAGATGTACAAGATCGCGAAGGAGATCAAGCTGGCGTTCTATGGGAACCGCATTGTGATGTTCGCGCCGCTTTATCTTTCCAACTATTGTGTGAACGGCTGCCTTTACTGTCCGTATCATCTGAAAAACAAGCATATTGCGCGCAAGAAGCTGACGCAGGAGGAAGTGCGCCGGGAGGTGATCGCGCTGCAGGATATGGGGCATAAGCGTCTCGCGATCGAGGCGGGCGAGGATCCGATCAACAACCCGCTTGAGTACATACTGGAGTGCATCAAGACGATCTACAGTATTCAGCACAAGAACGGCGCGATCCGCCGCGTCAATGTCAACATCGCGGCTACGACCGTCGAGGATTACCGCAAGCTGAAGGAGGCCGGGATCGGCACCTACATTCTCTTCCAGGAGACTTATCACAAGCAGAGCTATCTGCAGCTGCATCCGACCGGGCCGAAGCATGATTATGATTACCACACCGAGGCGATGGACCGCGCGATGGAGGGCGGTATAGACGATGTGGGGCTTGGCGTGCTGTTCGGGCTGGAGATGTACAAATATGAATTTGCCGGGCTGCTGATGCACGCCGAGCATCTTGAGGCTGTGCACGGCGTCGGACCGCACACGATCAGCGTGCCGCGCGTGAAGCACGCGGACGATATCGATCCGGATGTGTTTGACAATTCGATTCCGGACGAAATGTTCGAGAAGATCATCGCCTGCATCCGCATCGCGGTGCCGTATACCGGAATGATCATCTCCACAAGAGAATCGCAGGAGGTTCGAGGCCGTGTGCTCGACCTCGGCATTTCACAGATCAGCGGCGCCTCCCGCACGTCCGTGGGCGGCTACGCTGAGGAGGAGCGCCCGCACGATTCCGAGCAGTTCGACGTGTCCGACCAGAGGACGCTCGACGAGGTCGTGCGCTGGCTGATGGAGCAGGGACACATCCCGTCGTTCTGCACGGCCTGCTATCGCGAAGGGCGCACGGGTGACCGCTTTATGAGCCTGTGCAAGAACGGGCAGATCCTGAACTGCTGCCACCCGAACGCGCTGATGACGCTGACCGAATATCTCGTGGACTATGCGTCCGAGGAGACGAAGAAGCTTGGCTTCGCGCTGATTGAGAAGGAGCTTGCGAAGATTCCGAAGGAGAAGATCCGGAATATCGCGGCGCAGCACATCGAGGACATCAAGAACTCCAACAGCAGGGATTTCCGGTTCTAAGGATGTATTGATCAATTTGAATGACAGAGGAAGAACGAATGCAGATATTTCATCGCTTCTGCACGCTGCTTTTTGTGGCCTTAATCGTTTACAGGATAGTGCGCAAGGAGAAAAGCGCAGACAGTAATATGAATGCTCCCGTGCGGGATGGTTCTGATCGGAATGTCCCCGCGCGGGGTTCCTCTGGTCAGGACATCCCCGGGCGAAATGACTCTGGCCAGAACATTCCGGAGCAGGATATGCCGGATCAAAATGCCCTGAGGCGAGACATCCCGGAGCAGGATATGCCGGATCAAAATGCCTTGAGGCAAAATATTGTGGAGCGCTCCGGAATTCTGGTCTGGGGGCCTTTGCTTGCCATGTTTGTGGGAATAAGGCTGCTCGGACTCGGAGCGATTCCGGGCGGGATTAACCAGGATGAAGCCATGGGAGCGGTCGATGCGCTTGCCCTGTCTAAATATGCGACAGACCGCTTTGGAACATTTCTGCCGGCGCACTTTACGGCCTGGGGCTTCGGGCAGATGAGTGTGCTCTTATCTTACCTCATGGTGCCGTTCATCAAACTGTTTGGCTTTGATACCTTTGCGGTCAGGCTTCCCATTTTTCTTCTCAGTCTGGCCGGGGCGGCTGCGGTCTGTCTGTTTGTGAAGCAGGCCTTCGGGAAAAGGGCAGCCGCCATCACATTTGCCTTTCTGCTCATAAATCCCTGGCATTTCATGCAGGGGAGATGGTCGCTGGACTGCAACGCGTTTCCGCATATGTTTGTCCTCGGATTTTGCCTTTTGGCGCTGGGACTCCAAAAGGCGAGATATCTGTACTTGTCAATGCTTTGCTTTGCGCTGAGTATGTATGCCTATGGAGTTTCTTTTTTCATGGTGCCCTTCTTCCTGCTCGGTGCGTGTCTCTGCCTGTTGTTTTCGAAAAAAGTAAGCATCCGGCAGTGTCTGCTGATGGCTCTGATCTACTTCGGAATTTCCTTTCCCATCTACGGAACGATGCTCATCAATTTCATGAAATGGGATACGGTTCGGCTGCCGTTTGTCACGATGCCGTATTTCAAGGATACGATCCGAAGCAATGACATTCTGTTTTTCAGCGGGAATGTGCTGCAGCAGCTTGAGGCGAATCTTAGGGTCTTTTTGCGGGTTGCCTATCTGCAGGCGCCGGATCTGATTTGGAATGCCATTGACGATTTCGGCACCATGTATCAGGTCTCGCTTCCTTTCATCCTGCTTGGGCTTGTGATCGCAATCTATACGGCGATAAAAGGAAAGGAAGAAAAGCAGAGAATCCTGTGCAGGCTGCTCGTCATATATTGGTTCAGCTGCGTCCTCCAGGGCTGCTGCATTAACCTGGTGAATGTAAACCGGATCAACGCGATCTTTTACAGCCATATTATTTTTGCGGGGATAGGAATTGCGTTTCTGGTGAAAAGGTGGAGAGCCGCGGCCGGAATCACTGCGGGAGTTTATCTGATCCTCGGAATGCTGTTTTTTAACCGCTATTTTACGGTCTGGGCGGACGAAATGGAGGACTATTTCTACCGTGATTTTATCGAAGCAGTGGAATTCGCAGGGAATCAGCAAAGCGATTATTACTATATCACGCCGGATGTCCAATACGACGGGTTTGCGCACGTCTCAGAAATCCTCACTCAATATGCCCTGAAGGTGGACGCGAAGTACTATCAGGGTGAGACGAATGATTTTATGGGGAATGATATTCCATATCACGAGAGATTTCACTTTGAGAACCCGGATGTGGAGCACCTGAACAACTGGGATGACGTCGTTTATGTGATCAAGACCGAGAATGTCCGGTATTATCATATGGATTCGTTTAAAATAAAATGCTTTGGGGATTACAGCGTGGTCATGCCGATCCAGAACGCGGAGTTTTAGACGAAGGAACATGAAGCTTTGCGTCCGTATTTCTCTTTCTATAACTGTCATGCGGGTAGTGTGATAAAATCTGGACAGGAAAAGGCGCTGGCAGAAGACAGGAAAAAGCACTGACAGAAGAAAGGAAAAGGCACTGGCAGAAGAAAGGAAAAGGATAAAAGATGATGCAGGAACGCATATTTGACCGTGTCATGTCTAAAAAAATAAGGATCGGGAGCATTTCGTGCCAGATCGTGGACGTGCTTTTCGCGTGTTGCATCCTGGTGCTGGCGTTTCTGGCGCGGCTGCGGCTGATGCCGATTGAGTCTGCGGATTATTATGGATTTCTGAAGGAATGGATGGAGCAGATAAGGGAGAACGGTGGCTTCCGTTCGCTCGGGATGGAGATTTCGAACTATTCCTCGCCTTATATGTACATCATGTGCCTGCTGTCCTATCTGAAGGTCAACGACCTGTATATGCTGAAGCTGGTCTCGATTCTGTTTGATTATGTGGCGGCGGGAGCGGTGTTCCTGACGGTACACCGGCTCACTAGAAATGTGCGCAAGGCAATCCTGGGGATGATGTTTCTGCTGTTTTCCCCGGCAGTTCTGCTGGACAGCGCGTACTGGGCGCAGTGCGATATGATCTACTCGGCGTTTCTGCTGCTCGCGCTCTACTGGTTTTTCCGGGACGACAGCAGGCTCTGCCTGATCTTTGCCGCAGCTGCGTTTTCGTTTAAGCTGCAGGCGGTATTCCTGTTTCCGTTTCTGATCCTTATGTGGGCGAAGCAAAGGACGGTGAAGCTGCGCCATTTCGTCTGGATTCCGGTTATCTATGCGCTCAGTATCCTGCCGGCATGGCTGATGGGAAGGAGCCTCGGCGACCTGCTGGGAATTTATTTCGGACAGGCGGACTATTACCCCTGGGGGACGCTGAACTATCCGAATCTGTATGCACTGCTCGGGGAGACGATGCCGGATCTGCACCATGCGGCCGAGGTGAGCGGCGCGGGGCTTCTGCTGACGATCGCAGTCCTGGGTGGACTCGCCTACTACGTTTATACAAGAGAGATTCGGATTACAGACCGGCTGGCAGTGACGCTGGCTCTTCTGACGGTGGCTGTGATTGTCTACACGCTGCCGCATATGCATGAGCGGTACGGGATCCTGCTCGACCTTCTGGCAGTTGTCTATGTGATGCTGGACGTCCGGAAGCTGCCTGTCTTTTTTGGCTTTTCGCTGGTCTCGGTCGTCAGCTTCATGCCCTATCTGATCGCGGCGGACATCGTTCCGCTCCAGTACACGGCGATCGCGCTGCTGGGCTTGATTTTGTATGTGGGTCATGATTTCCTTTTGCAGGTCAAAGCAGCGCGAATACAGACCACAGAGTGAGCAGCGGCGTTGTGGCATTGGCATTTGTGCTCTTGAGAATTCAGGAGCTGTCTGTAATGTATGCTTACAGCACCAGAACCCAGTTCTTGAGCCATCTCAGGTGCTGCCCCCATTCCCTGTAGAAGGGGTACCCGGAGACAACCGGATAGAACAGAAGAAAACAGCAGGCGGCGATTGTCAGGTATCCGACGACCGCCGCTCTTCCTTTGGCCTGAAACCTGCGGACGATGCGGCTGATCGTGTAGCCGATGCATAGGATTGTCATGATGGAGGCCGGGAAATAGTGATAGATGAAGACGATCCTGGATACCAGCATCCATGGGACATACTGCGCCAGGTAGGCGATGGAAAGAAACTCTGCCTGTTTGTCTCTTTTGACGATCCAGCGGAACAGGACGTAGAGGCAGCAGAGGATGCCGGGCCACCAGATTGCCGGATTGCCCATGTGGCTGACCGAGCTGGTTTTCGCAGCGCCGACCGCGTTGCTGGACGCGAGCAGCGGCGTCCAGATGATGGGCCACTCGTAGAAGGGCGAGCTGTAGTGGTGCGTGGACTCCAGATTGGCGTGATAGCGGAACATATCCTGGGTACAGCGGATGGCTTTGTCCAGCAGGTTCGAATATTCTGTGTTGCTGACAATGGGCAGGAAGCTGAGCGTGTAGAAGGTAAGCGGGATCAGGACGAAAAACGCGCAACAGAAAAAGAACAGGCGCAGGGTCTGCCTGCCTGGGTTGTGCCGGACGGTGTGCAGCAGAAAGAGAAGCGCCAGACCGGCTCCCGCATAGACGCCGGTCCATTTGGTGGCGATGCCAAGCCCCATGCTGACGCCGCAGAGCGCGAGCGGGAGGAGCACCTGCCGGGGCGGGAGCCTGTCGAATGCGGCGGCCGATTTGCCGCGCCGCCTGCCTGCCCGGATTGCTTTTTTCCCGGCATTCTGGCTGTGGGCGGCAGCTGCGGGGGAATTCGTTTCTGCCCGGTACGCCGTGTCCTCCTCGAGATAGCGGTACATGAAGTAATACATCAGCAAAATGAAAAACGCGACGAGGATGTCGAGCGTGGCGATCCGCGAGAGCGAAAAATGCATACAGTCAAACACCAGGAGAAAGGTGGTTGCCGTTGCACAGAACGTATTTCGGAACAGGCGCTTTGAGAGGAGATAGATCAGCGGCACCATCAGGATTCCGAATATCGCCGGTATGAAGCGCATCCCGAAGGGCGTCATTCCGAAAAGCGCGATGCCGAGGGAGATCAGGATCTTTCCGAGATGCGGATGGGTCGTTTCATAGATGGGAAGGCCGTGCAGAATCTCATAGGCTGTGCGCCCATGGTAGACCTCGTCGAACATAGTTCCGTCCATGTAGGTGACATATTCCGGGAACATATCCTGTTCGTCGAAGAGCTCCGGATAGTCCTGCGCATTCACTGGCAGGATCACATCGCCCTCTGTGGTAACGGCGACCAGTTCGTTCAGAACCGTATCGCTCTCGAGCGCGACCAGTCCCAGGTAGCGGAGGTTGTAGCTGACATCCAGCTTATTCCAGGTGAAGACAGAAGAAGCTTCGGCACTCTCGTTGAAGAGCTCCCACTCCCGGGTCACTTCGTTGAAGGCGGAGAGCGTGAAATGGCGGTTGGATTGGCAGTTCAGATAGAGAGAGACCGAGCGGATGCCGATGTACTCCCCGAAATCCAGGATTATATCCGGATTCTCCGCAAGCGCGGTGTAGGCCGACTGGGGCGCGTAGGTGTTCCCGAGCCGGAAGAACGCCATCAGGGCGAACAGCAGCGTCAGAGTAAGCATAGAGATATAGTCGGTTCTGTTGTAAAATTTGTTCTTTAAAGAGGAAGAAACTTTCACGATAGTATTCTCCACAAGGCAAATGATACGCCGTCAAAGAAAGCGGCAGCTGCAAAAAGGCAATCCTGTCCCGGTTACGCGAAGCATCCGCGCTGGCGAGAGGCACGCTCGTCACAGTCCCGTATGATATCGCACAGGCTTTCTGAAAACTCCCGGGGCATATCTTTAGCCACGTTATGATATCCGGGAATATAGCGGACAGGCCAGCCGATGAGATCTGCCGCTGCCCTGGATGAGCTTGCGAAAATGCTGTTCTTCCCTTTCTCAGATATGGCGATGGTCACCGGAATCTCCAGGTGCTGAAACTGCCCGGGCGGCGGGAGATAATTTTGCACTTCATTCAGCTCTCCATACATGAAAGCGTGCAGATTCTGATAAGTCTGGCGGATTTCCGTCAGAGAGGCGGGCGCGCTGTCGCCGCCTCCGCCGATAACCCTCGAAAAAGCCGGGAGCGCGCGCTTGATCCGGCCCTCGCTGCGGTATTTGTTCAGCTCCTGATTCCAGGCCTGCAGCTTCGCACGCTCCGCGGGATCGTATCCCAGGGATGGTTCCAGGAGAACCAGGCCCCGGATCAGCTCCGGATGGCACAGCGCCACTTCAAGGCCGATCAGCCCGCCGGCGCTGTTTCCCAGGATCCAGGCAGGCTCCCCGGCGGTTTCCCGCAAAATGGCGGCGGCGTCTTCCGCCTGCGCGGGTATGGAATAGTCTGAGAAGGGAATTTTTGTATTTTTCCCATATCCTCGCCGGTCATAGGTGATCGTCTTAAAACACCGGCTTAAGAGAGAAGCGCTCTCTTGAAAAAACGTGCCGTCGCTGATGATCCCGTGGATCATAAGAAGCGGGACTCCGTGTCCGCAAATATTTACATGGAAAATATCGCATATTCCTTGTGTCTGTTCCATAGCAGTTTCCATTTCTGACAGGCGGCTCCGGAAGGATCCGCGCTATTGTTTTTTTATTTTTTTGAGCCTGCGTAGATATTTTTTCAGATCTTTGTTCCACTGCTGATTTGTCGCTCTTTGATCCTCCAGCTGATAGTTTTCTTCCAGATAGCCGATCAGGTATCTGCAGAGCTTTTCACAGCCGTTCTGGTTGAGGTGATCGTGCTTATCGCGGAAATCCACCGCGGGATCCAGGCCGATCTCGTCGCGCTTGTAATACAGCTCCAGCCAGGGGACTCCAAGCGTTTCCGCAAGTTTTTCGCAGCTCTTGGACTGAGACTTGTACCAGGTCGGAGCCGGGATCTTGTACAGGATCATGTTTGCGCCGTTTTCCTCACAGAGCTTTTTGATCCGTTTCAGATATTCGACGTCCCGGTCCTGCAGGGTAAAATCCACTTTCTTGTTGAAATGGTATTTTGTCGGCACAGTCTTATAGCTGATAAAATGTCCCCGGCAAAAACCTCCCTTCAGCGATCCGCTCGCATATTCGAAATCCCTCACACGGAGATTCGTCCATCTGGAGTGATAACGGAAGAAAGGAAACAGAGCGTCGAGCGGCGGGAGTCCCTGGCTGTTGCTGGTGAGCGCATAGTTGATCTTTTCTCCCGTGATCGGGAGTTGATCCAGCACTTTGTGTATTTTTGCCTCCGACTGCTGCTCGCTGAAGTGGATCGACGACATATCCATGAGGACGACGGAGGGGCTCTGTGTTCGAAACGCCTCCTTGAGAACCTGATAGCTCAGGTCTTCCCGCAGTCCGGGTCCGGCAAGGGCAAAGCTTGTGATTCCGGACTCGCTGTAAATGTACATCGGGTCTATCGCGGAATATACATGGCTTGTGCCGACAAAGAAGACGTCCACGGTATCGGGTTCAAGATTCCTGTATTCGATCCAGGTACTGGTAAGCCCTGAGCTGTCCCGGATATTTGCGATCCACTTTGCCTGGAACAATTTCTGGAAAAACAGAAAAAGGGGGCAGAAAATGAGCAGAAAGCAGATCAGCTTGATTCCTTTTTTTCTGAGTTGCGTTGTCATATCCTACCTCCTGACTAAAATGCCTCATACATGAATGCGGATGCGTCATATCCCTGTCCGTAGATTCCGAAGATCAGGATGCTGAAAATTGCCGTAAAAATGATGATCCAACGAAAAACGATGTTCTGGCGTTCCAGAGCTTCCCGCACGGAGAAACGCTCCTGCATCATGCTTACGGCCCAGAGGACAAGGATAGAAACGGCGAGCAGGCACAGCTGCGGCCAGTCCAGGCCAAACTGAAAGATCGTCCCGTCTGTCAGGCACCATGGGCACAGATTGTGGAAGATATTCCAGATCACCCGTCTGGTATTGAAGAGACTTCCCGGCCTGGTGAGGAGCCGTCCGCCCATGAAACAGCAGAATGTGCGCAGCATACGGAAAAGCTGCCAGGAGAAGGTTTCTGTACGGATTCTGAGAAGCTTTGTAAGAGCTTCAAATTCGGGCTGGAACGCGGCGGAGATCGTGATCAGGGTACTGTAATAAATACCCCAGCAGAGATACGTTTTGCCCGTACCGTGCCACAGGCCCGTCAGCACCCAGGTCACAAATACCGGAAACACGACGGCGGTAAAACGGCTTCCTCTCTCGGAAAGCGTATTTTTCGCCCATTTGTTCAGCCGTTTCATAAAATGCGAGATCGTGCAGGGATAATACACATAGTCTTTGAACCAGCCTCCGAGCGACATATGCCATCTGCGCCAGTATTCCGGCACGGTTTTTGAGAAAAACGGATGGTTAAAGTTCTGCTCCAGTTCGACGCCGAAGATCTGCGAGGCTCCCCGCACGATGTCAGTATATCCGGAGAAGTCGGTATAGATCTGAAACGCGTCGAAGAGGATGGCGACTATATAAATGGATCCGGCCTGGGACTGCCCGTTGTAAACCGCAGACACAAACTGATTTAGGCGGTCGGCGATCACCAGCTTTTTGAAAAAGCCCCAGAGCATCAGCTCCATGCCAAACGCGATACGCCTCGAGTCAAAGCGGAGCTCTTTTTTCAGTTCCTGGCCAAGCAGGCTGTAGCGGGAAATGGGCCCCTGTACGATATGCGGGAAATAGATGGCATAGAGAAAAAACCGGAGAAAATCCGGTTCATAAGAGTACCGTTTCCAGTATACGTCGAGCAGATATCCCACGACAGAGAAGGTATAGTAGGAAATGCCAAGCGGCACGATGACCCACTCTGCATGGAAGGGGGCTCTGCCGCATAGGGCGGCCGCGGCGAGATTCAGATAACGCACGGCATACTTTGTAAATTTTGTAACGCATAAAAGTCCGATGCACAGGATCAGCGCCAGGCACAGCAGACGCCTTGCCTTTTTCCGGTACTGCTCTCTGAGGGCTTTTTTCGCCGTGCGGTCCAGGCCTTCTGCCTTCAGTTTTTCATCAAGCGCCTCGTAGCAGCGGCCAATCTGCCTTGCGCAGATCCACACGACCCCGGAGGTAAACACAAGAAACGGCAGAAAACGGATAGCGCCTGCGACAAGATAGAAGCAGACGCTCCCGGCCAATAGTACCAGCCAGCGATGCCGGACCGGACAGAGATAAAACAGCAGAAACAGCAGGAACAGGAAAAACACGAAATATGCGGAAGTAATTGACATAATATCCTCCTGAGCCTATTCGTCCTGCAGCTCCTGTATCATTTCCCAGATTGCTTCAGCTGAGTCGAAATTTTCGTTTTCCATGTACTCCATGCCGATCTCTACGTCAAACTCGTCCTCCAACGAGGAGATCAGGGACGCAATGTCGATGGAATCGATGATTTTGTTTGTGACAATTCCCTCTGCGGTTTTGAAATCAACACCGGATTTCAGGCTTTCCAGAATCTTGATTACTTTTTCCATTTTTTTCCCTTTCTTTTCCCTTTCTTTTTCCTTTCCGCTAACGGATGACATTTGGAAGCTTTTTGTATAAAATCTTTCCGGATTCGTTTCTCGGAATCTCGGGAAGATAAGCTACGTCGAATGCGGATTCGCTCAGATGGGTCGTTTCCGAGAGATACCTCCGGACCTCATCCGTGCAGCTGCTGTCTGTGATAAACGTCGTCATCCTGTCGTCCACGCCGGTTGATACACAGTCAAGCTGCCCGAACTGCTGTCTGACCAGACGGTCGATCTCATCCAGATTGACCCTGTTGCCGAATATTTTCAGGAATCTTTTTTTGCGGCCTACAATATAGTAGAAGCCGTCTGCGTCCATCTTTGCCATATCGCCGGTCTCAAGGACGCCTCCGCGCTCATCGCCTTTGGCCAGATCCTCCCGGCACTCCGCATAGCCGAGCGTTACGTTTGGCCCACGGTAGACAAGTTCGCCTGTCCGTTCCGGCTCTGTGATGGCGCTGCCGTTTTCATCGATCAGCACAAAGCTGCCTCCCGGGATCGGGATTCCCATGCTCCCGTATTTCTCCAGGCTTTTTTCGGCTGGCAGGTATCCCATCCTTGCGGTGGCCTCGGTCTGTCCGTACATGACGATGAATTTCCGCCCGGTTTCTGCTGCCCAGGCGGCAAATTCCCGGTGAAGCTCTGGAGAAAGCTTCCCTCCGGCCTGGGTCATATAGCGGAGATCCGGAAGCTTCATTTTGAAAAAACGCACCTTTTTAAGCATTTCGTAGGTAAAGGGCACGCCCGCGAAGGAAGTCGCCTTGTTTTCTGTCATAAACGTCCAGAATGCTTTCATCATCATGGTGTGGTCGGTCAGAAGAATGGTGGCGCCGACCTGCAGATGGCTGTTGATGACAGAGAGCCCGTAGGTATAATTCATCGGAAGCGTGGTGACGGGGCGCTCTGAGCTGTCCAGCTCCAGGTAAGCGGCGATCGACTCGGCGTTTGACTGGATGTTCCGGTAGCTCTGCCTGACCAGCTTGGGGCTTCCGGTGGAACCCGACGTCGTCAGAAGCAGCCCGAGCTCCTCGTGAAGGACAAGCTCTTCGCGCTTTGGATTCCCGGCGAGGAGATAGCCGTACTCCTCATGAAGGATCTGCCAGCCGGGGAAACGGTCTTCCATGTCGGCCGGAAAATACAGATAGGCAGGCCGGTACAGCTCCAGCAGGTGATCTAGCAGAGCCGCGTCCGTCTTGCGGTCCAGAAGCAAGGGTACGATATGGTTGCCCAAAAAAGCAAGGTATCCGGCTGCGGAACCCACACTGTTCTCACACAGGCAGAACGCAAGCGTTCTCCCGGATAATTTCTCGCCGAACGACGCGGACCAGGCCGCCAGGGAGCCGTAGGAGATCTGTTGTCCCCTGTCGTCCAGGAAAGCAGTCTTATCTCCGAAGCTTCCAAGTGTTTCAGAATCAAAATAACTCACAATATTACATCCCCTTTTGCATTGTCTTTGGCTTCATCAGAAGATTGAAAAAAGGTTCCAGAAGCCTTGATGAGAATAAAAGCGTCGCAGCCAGGGCAACTGCAGGAACTGCACAGGCGAAGCCTCCGGATAACACCTTGTTTAGATGAAAGCTCGCAGCAAGGGTTTTCAGAACCGGGTGGTGCAGCGCAAATACCTGGATCGTTCTGGAACCCCATCTGGTAATGACACATTCTGCAGACGGGACGACTGCCGTCAGGCTGAGAACCAGCACCATGGCGATCACATAGTAGACAGCTCTGTACAGGCCGCCGTACTGCAACATCCCCATGGTCTTGTAGGGTGTCTTGCCTTTCAGAAAGATGAGGTGGCTGTAAAGCCTGTCCTGCAGGAGGTAGCTGCACGCCAGAGTGGCCAGGAGGACGACGGCGGATGCCGCCTTCACCCATTTTTTTGCAGTAAATTCAGTAAGCTTCTGTATCGGGGTACAATAACCCGCAAGGAAAAACGGATACAGCGTCAGCAGGCGCATTCCTGACAGGAAGCCGTTCAGGCTGGTATCGTAGCCGGCCATGATCCCGGTGAGAACCGCAACTGTCAGAAGATATTTCCGGTTGATCCGCGAGACCGCCATCGTGAGCAGATAGCAGAAAAACAAGGTCAGCGCGAACCAGGGTACGCCGGTCTCTGTAAAAAGGCCGATTCCGGAAGCTTTTCCGGTGGTCAGGAAATGCAGCAGGAAACGGAACAGCTTCATGAACAAATAGAGAACCAGATAGGGAAATACTTTTTCAAACCTGCGTTCATCGACGGTTTTCTTCGAAAAGAGACCCGACAGAAACAGAAACGCCGGCATATGGAAGGTGTAGATGAAAAAATACAGGCCCCTCAGGAAGAAAGAATCGCTTTTCAGGATTCCAATCAGATGTCCAAGGACGACAAAATAGATCAAGATAAACTTCATATTATCCCATTTTGCAATTCTCATGCTTTCCGCCTCTGTTACAGATAGATGCATACTATTCTATAACCTGGAGCTATATTTTGCAAGCATTTTTCATAGACTCGTGTAAAGCAGTTTTCCTTTTTTATCGAATACAGCGTCGCCGTTGGTCAGTACATAATCCTCCCCGCCGAGAATTGCCCTGCAGTAGTCCTGCACTGATGCAAGCCGCCGCTTGAAGGCGACACCGCCGCCTGGCAGATCGGTTGTGTGGATGTCTGAACCGGCGGTGATCGGAAGGCCGTGCTCGTTGGCATAGCGAATCGCCCGGCGGTCGTACTCCGGGTTATGGTGGCTGCTCCAGTGGCTGGATGAGGAATGGGCCGCGTTGATACCCTCCACTCCGTCCACATACTCCGGATACAGCCGTATTTCCGGAATGTACCTGGCTTCCCGGAACGGGTGGGCGTGGATGACCATGCCGCCGCCCTCATGGATCAGCCGGTATTGCTCTTTGACGTCGGCACTGCGGATCTTGGGGTGCGCCTTCAGCCAGTCCGGCGTGATTCCGTAGATCAGAAATTCTGT
>CANQWV010000005.1 GCA_947627645.1 uncultured Lachnospiraceae bacterium
CTCTGTGCCTGAGAAAGCTGAAACTGCAGCTGGAGCATCGGGTTTCTCAGGCGCAGTTTCAGCTTTCTCAGGCACAGAGCTATCTTTCTGAGGCGCGTTCGCGGCTTGCCGCGCTGGAGTCGGCGCTGCGGGATGTCAGTGCGGGCTACGGAAAGATAAAAAACATGGCCGAAGCGGAAACACGGAAGCTGGAGGAGGCGGAGGGCAAGGCGGCCGCGCTCATGAGCAGCAACCGTTACGGGGGAAGCCTGTCCGGGGTAAGAGCGCAGATTCAGACGCAGCGGACAGAGCTTCTGAGGCTGGGGCAATACTGCGCGCAGAGGATCCGGCAGATACAGGGCGCCCTGGCGGGAAGCTCGGGGGAGGAAAGAGTGCGGGATCGAGGAGACGAGCGGTAAAAGGAACAGAAAAACAGAAATTTTTAAGAAGGGAAGGGATTGCATATGAGTATGGCAGAGCTTGGGAGCAGCGCGAAAAATGTTGAGGGAAAAATGACGGAGAAATTAAAGGAAGCGCAGGAAATGCGCCAGGAGATCGATGCGTTTAAGGCGCAGCTGTCTGATGTGCCGGGAGGTCTGGACTCGGAAATCGTCAGCGCCATTCAGGCGGCGGAACAGGGAGGGAGACAGGCGGCAATCTCTGATATCAGCAATGTGGAGCAGCAGGCGAATCAGGAGCAGCAGGAAGGAAAGCAGATTCAGGGTCAGATAGATTCCAAAATCCAGGAGAACAAGACTGCGCAGGGAAAGCTGGAGTCTTTGCGGGGCAACCGGTACGGACAGGGCGTGGAAGGCGGCATCAAGGCAATCGAGGCGAATACCTCTCAGGGGGAGCAGATCAAATCGAATCTGGAAGCGGCGATGCAGGCAGTCATGTCGGATATCAACGCGGCAAAAAGCGGCATCTGATCGGATAACGGCAACTGCAGACGGAGGGTTATAAGGTGGAGGTACAGTATTATACGCTGAATCAGATCCCTGATTTTACGATGGCAAAGTACAGCGCCCAGGAGGGAGGAAGCATCGACGATATTCTGAAGCAGCATGGGATCTTTTACCGGCAGCTGCACAGGCGCGGACTTTTGTTTCGGGAGACTTACACGCTCCTTTATCAGTACGATCCGCAGCGTGCGCCCGGGAAGAAGCTTCGAATTTTTTTCCGCATAGAGAACAGGAACAAAATCGCGCTCATGGATCAGTTCATTCACTCGACCGCCTTGTCAGCGGGGTTTTCCATGGAGAAGTGCAATATAGAAAAAAACTGCGATACGGCAGGCTATCCGTGCACAGTGATACTTTGCAAGAAATCAGGCACAGTCTCTTCTTCTCTGCCCGGCGGCGGAGGTTATTATGTGGTGGACGAGTGGAAAAGCAATGAGAAAGGCCGCCTGATGGGACTTTTCCGGCTGATGAGAGCGCTTGACCGGCGCTGCGCCTACTCTGTGCGGCTGTGCCCGGCGGATCTGACGGAATCGTACCGGAACGTGCTCCAGAAACAGGCGCAGTGGATGAAGCCCGCGGGCGCTGGCCTTGGTTCGGCGGCGCAGCGGGATGAAAATGCCGAGAAATGTATTCGGCTGTACAATGACCTGACCGACAAGCTGCGGGGGAATCCTCATTTTTACTGTGAGATCACAGCCTGGGCGGATGACCTGGAGACAGCGAAGCTGGTGCTGGACGCGGCTGCGGCGGAGGCGGTCGAGGAAGGGAATTACCAGGTGTTTTCCATCCGGAACGGGGAAGAGCGGACGGATCCTCTCAGGCCGCGCCCCTTATATATTCCCAAAGGGTCGGGCGCTCCGGAGGGGCTCGAGTACTGGCACGCGCTTTTTCTGCTGAAAGAGGTCGTGCCTCTGGCCTGTCTGCCTGTTTTGTATCCCGGGGAAAGCATCGAGATTCCGAAAGAGACAGCCCCTAATTATGAGAAGAACGGCGTTCATCTTGGAAAGGATCGTCAGGGATACGACGTCTATGTTCCATGGAACCTTCTGCCGAAGCACGCGCTGCTGGCGGGCGTGCCAGGAAGCGGCAAGACCAACGCGATGCTGTACATCGCCTCACAGCTGTCCGGCAGGGAAAAGCGCCTCCCCATACTGGTGCTTGAGCCTGCCAAGCAGGAATACCGCGCTCTGGTGCAGAATCCGGATGTGTACGACCTGACGGTCTTTGCCCCGGGCGGCAGCGGCTCCTTTCCGCTGCGGATCAATCCGTTCGAGTTCCCTCAGGGGATGAAGCTGTCAGAGCATATCGTGAACCTGCGGCAGGTGTTTATCGGAGCGTTCGACCTGGAAGCGCCGATGCCGTTTCTGCTGGATCAGGGGATTGAGAATGTGTACCGCTCCTGCGGCTGGTATCCGTTTGACTACAATGATTTTGACGAAAACGGCAGAAATAAAAAGCCGTATCCAAATATGCAGATGCTGTTTGACGAAGTGGAAAAACTGCTGAACGCGTCGGATTACGCGGAGGAGGTGCGCAGCAATCTGAAAACGGTTCTCCAGGTGCGGATCGGCAGCCTGGTCAGCCGGGAGACCGGCAATGTGTTCAATGTGCCTGCTTCCACGTTTCGCCCGGAGGAGTGGCTTCGGCATTCCTGTGTGCTGGAGCTGGAGTCGCTGGGAAAAGACGCGGCGAACTTCCTGACGCTGCTGCTTGCGACGATTATCCGGGAACTGCTCAAACAGAACCCTCATTCCGATACTTCTCCGAGGCACGTAATCTTTTTTGAGGAGGCACATAATCTGATCGGTCCGTCCTCTGAGGCCACCCAGAACAATGGGAACGCCAAGGTCGCCTCCACCAAATTTATTGTCGATATGCTTGCGGAGGTTCGCGCGCTGGAAGAGTCGATCATCATTGCGGATCAGCTGCCGACCGCGCTTGCGCCGCAGGTGACCAAAAATACTTCGCTGAAGATCGGGCTGCGCATTACCGCACAGGACGACCGGGAAATGCTTGCGTCGACCATGTCGGCCGACGGTGTGCAGCTGGAGCAGATGGCCCTGTTCAGACCAGGGCACGCACTCTGTCTTTACGAGGGGGTGCAGAAGCCTTTTGAGATCAAGATCGGATCCTACCCGGGGATTTCGAAATCGCCGGACAATGATACACTTTACGCCCTGCAGAGCAAAAACAGCACGTACGTGGAATGTATGCGCCGCGATATGCAGATCATGTGCCGGAAACTGGAACTTCGGAAAAACGCGCTGATCGACCGCTGGGAGGTGTACCGGGATACGGGAGTCGAGTTTAATGAGCTGAAGAATCTGGTCTGGAGCATGAAGGACGCCGCGAAACGACAGGAAAAGCTGAAAGCCTGGAAAGAAAAGATGGAATGGCTGTACGAAAAGAAAAAGAAAGTGCTCAGAGATCATCTGGAGCTTGTTCTGGAGTTCGGAGAATACGTGCGCATGAACCGGTTGATGCGGCAGGAAGGGGTTGCCTGTCTGGCGGAGGAACAGAACGCTTTCATGTCCTGCGTCGATCTATGCGACAATGTCCCGTCGTATTCTCTGGAATTGCTGAAACAGCAGGCTTCGGTAGAGCTGGAAACTATGTGGATAAATCTGAGAACAAAACGATAAGGCCGGCGTTCACAAGCGGAGGAGAAACAGGTGGATATTGAATCGCTGAAAAGCGGGGCGAAATCCCTTCTGGAAAAAATGAAAAAGAACAGTGAAAACCAGAAGGAATTCAGCGACAGTTTTGAAAAATTTCAGAGCGCGGAGGCTGTCTCGGGAAATCTGGATGACTCTATCCGACATGAATTCCTGGAAATGGAAAGAGGATATCAGGAAAATGCGGAGATCCTGGAGCAGGAACGGGAGATGCTTGAGACAGAGCGCGGCTGTATGCGCACGGAGATTCACAGCAGGCTTGCGGAGCTTGAGGAGGCCAGGGGAAAACTGGAGTCTGCGGCTCAGAAGATGTACGGGCCGTACTCTCAGGACGCGTCCCAGGTGTGCAGCCGTCTGATCAGGGATTATCAGGAGCTGCTGGGGATGCTCTCAGACGCCGGGGCCGCGGAAGGAGGCCCGGAAGGCTCCGTCGCCGGGTTTCAGCGGGAGCGGGCGCTTTTTACGGAGCTTCAGGTACAGGAGGACGCGGTCGGTATGCTGGCCGGTATGACGGAAAAGCAGAGGGCGGCTGTCGGATATTACACAGGAAGCGGATATATGCAGATCAATCCGTTTCTGCGGGGACAGACTGGCACGGTGAACGAAGGCGTGAAGGAACAGATTCGGCAGCTGCACAGCCTGCTTGGGAATCAGAGGCTCAGACAGCCGGTCACGGTGTATCGGGGAGTGAGCCATGATACTGCTATGGTGGGAGGCGGTTCCCGGGGACTGAACAGCTATTCTGACCAGGAGCTTTGCGGCAAGCTTCTGGTGGACGGCGCGTTTGTGAGCACCAGCCTGCGGGAGGACAGCGCTTTTTCAGGAACCATGCTGGTGCTTGACCTTCCGGCTGGCACGAGGGGAGCTTATGTGGGCGATATCAGCTCGCTGAAGCATCAGGAGAGAGAATTTCTGATGGACATGGGACAGGCATTTCGTGTCACGCGGGTAGAACGCCGGAATGGAAAGCGTTATATTTACGCGAGGTCAATCAGAAAATAAGCCGGAAAGGCGATGGGAGATGAAGGAAATGGAAGAGTGCAGGCCGAATGGAAAACCGGAAGAAAAAGAGGACGGCGGATATTCGGAATATCGGGACGGCGACCTGGCCGTCTGCGATATGCTTTGCGATGTGTGCGTATACCGGTTTGCCGGGGATGTAACCAGATGTAAAAAATATCCGCAGGGAAAGCCGGAGGAGATTCTGGATCCGGACTATTTCTGCGAAGAATTCGCGATGAACGACGGTATTGGGGAATGAGGAACAGGATATGGATGAACTTTTGCAGAAGGATATAGGGATCGTTGCAGATGAGCGGGCGCAGATATTTCTGATGCTGGACAGGTTTGACAAAATAATCGGGGACTTTTCGAACCGGTACGGGAAGCTGTGCGGCCGTCAGAAGCAGGATCTTGCGAACCGCGCCGCCGGGAGCAGGTCTGCGCTCGGTGCGCTGAGTGCCCGGCACAAAAAGGAGAAGCAGGATCTGCAGAGAGCCTGCAGTGCAGAAATCCTGAGGCTGGAGAAAGAGATTCAGAATGCGGAAAAACAGAAGCAGGACTGCGATGTGAAGGCGGAAAACAGATACAGGCGCTGGGAAGATGATTATCAGAAGCAGATCGTCCGGGAGGACGGAAACGACTACAGGGAAAACTGTGCCAACGACACTCTTCTGCAGGAGCTGCTGTCGCTCCGGAACAGTGTGAGAAAAATGCTGGGCGACAAGCTTTACGACCGGATTACGGGAGGGATCAATCCGAAAAAATGCCAGAATGAACAGGAGGCCAGAGAAATTCTTCGCAGCTACAGCAGCAGCAAAGGCGTAAAGACAAAAGAAGATATCCGGAAGATCCATGAATCGTTGTTCCTTAGACTGCTTTTTTCCGGGAAGAGAAACGAACTTTGCTGTAATTTGGAAGAGACGAAAGAGGAAGTAAAGTATGCGGTAGACCTGATGCGGCGGAACAGGAGCATACGCCAGGCAAAGCGGATGGACGAATTTGACAGGCAGAAGCGGGGAAAGCGAAGGGAAGCAGAGCAGGAGAAGAGCGCGGCAAAAGTGCGTCTGGATCAGATACGGAACAAATGTGAACAAAATATACTGGCGGTGAAAAAGCTGTATGCGGACAGGGGAACGGCACTGGACAGGCAGCAGCGCGGGGATTACCAGCAGAAGGAGACAGTGCTGAAAAAAGAGTATTCTGCCGCAGATGAGAATTGGCATAAGGACAGGAAGAAAGAACAGCAAAATTTTCAGATGGCCATGGAGACGGCTTTCCCGGCCAAACGGATGTATGAGATGTTCTGCGCGCTCTGGAAGCATACGGTCGGGTACCGGGAGAAGGAATTCGGGACGACGCCCCCGAAGCAGGGAGCGGCTGAGTGCAATGTGCCGGTCGGGGAGGTTTATGTCAATGTCGGACGCTGGTACGCGAACGAGAGCGGGGCGATCGTAAAAAACGTCCTTTTGCGGCAGTACCCCGTATTATTCCGGCAGGTTATGAAGAATGGGAAAAGAACGGCGGATCCGGAGTACATCCGTTTTCCCTTTACGCTTTCTCTGGAGAAAGGAGAGAGCCTGCTTGTGCAGTGCCCGGACGCGCTGCAGGATCCAATGGAGGAACGCCTGCACGCCGCTGCCATGAGGCTTCTGTGGGCCGTTCCGGCCGGACAGAGCCAGTTCCTTCTGGGAGACTCCGGAAAAATCGGCTCTTTTGCGGATTTTGTCTCGCTGGATCCGGCTTCTTACAACATAGGCGGAACTTCCTCCTACAAAAGTATTCTGGACGGGAGCCAGGTGTGGGACACCGCGCAGGAGATCGCGCAGAGGATCAGCGACAACCGGGTGCGTTTTAACGATATTGCAGGACAGATGGGAAGAATTTCCTCCCTGCGCGAATATAACCTTACGCATCCGATGAATCAGCGAAGCTATCAGATCACGATGATCCAGAAGTTCCCTTTCAGCATGAATGAGCAGAGCCTTCAGTCTCTTGGTATGCTGAGCGCGGACTGCGGGAAATGGGGGTATTCTTCGATCTTGTCTGGATCGCAGACCAGCTTTTCAGAACTGGATCCCAAACTGCAGCCTTTCTTGAAGCGCCTGGCGGAAAAGAGCCTTCTGCTGCAGATGAGAGATAAAAACTGGTTTGTGGTGCAGGGCAGTCCGTATCGGATGGAGCGGGGAAGCATGGTTTATTTGTATTCCGCTCCTGACGGAGGAACGCTGGCGGCCATGAAGCAGAGCCTGAAGGATGAGACGGAAAAAGCCGCCTTTAATAAGATTTATTTTGAACAGGCGCCTGAGCTCTGTCCTGCCAAGGAGCAGCGCTTCCTTGAACACGCGGATTCCGGGATCGTGGTTCCGATCGGTTACCTGGATGGCGGCGAGCCGTGCAGGATCATATTTGATGACGCCAGAGTCCATGCGATGGTCAACGGGGATACGGGGGGAGGAAAAACGAACCTGCTGCATATTCTGGTTACGAATATCCTGCTCCGCTATCCGCCGGAAGAGGTTCAGATCTATCTGATCGATTTTAAGCACGGAACCGAATTCAGAAAATACACAAATTACAACCTGCCCAGCTTCAAGGCGATCAGCGTCTGCAATGAACCGGAGTTTGCGCTGCAGATCCTGCAGTTTGTAAAAAAGGAAATGGAGAGCAGAAACCGCAGGTTTGGAAATACGGTCACAAGTATTTCCGGCTATAATCAGACGGCGAAGGAGCACCTGCCGCGAATCCTTATTATACTGGACGAGCTGTATGAGCTGATCCTTGAATCAAAAGCTTCCAGGACGATGTCCAATGTCAGGGAAGATATCATGAAGCTGCTGAAGGGATTTGCGATTCAGGCCAGGGCGTATGGGATCCATATGCTTATATCAAGCCAGAACCTGACGGAAATTCCGGAGATGAAGAGTATCAGGGAATCCTGCAATACACGGATTGCCCTGCGCTGCAGCGCCGCGCAGGCGGAAGCCCTGATCAATAAGGACGCCAGTGACCGTATGCGTCTGATCAGTGAGAAAGACCAGGGAGCCTGTGTCGTCCAGCTTGGAAAGACTGGAAATCCTCTGGTGGAACATACGGCTTTTCTGGAGCCCAACCACCAGCATATCCGGCTTCTGGAGGAGGTTCACGCGCATTACTGTGAGAAGCGTCAGTATGGAAATGCGAGAGTGCTGACCACCGACGTAAGCGTCAGTCCCAATAATATTTATCAGAGATATCTGCAGTACGGAGATGTCTCGCAGGTGCTGCCGGATCACATCTGGCCCGGAGAAAAAATTACAATGGATGCCGCGGAGGGTATGGCTCTGAAAGGAAAGAATCTCTGGATCGCGGGAGGCATTACACAGGAAGCAGAGAAGGCCGGAAAGAGTTTTATTTTCTTTTCTTTGCTTTCGCTGCTTCTGGAACGGAAGAAGCAGAAGAATATCAATCTCTGCCTTTGCAGCGGGGGAACCAGCCGGGGATGTCCGGTGGATCCGGATAGCCCGGCCGATGAGATGAGCCTGGTTTTGAAAGACCAGCTGCGGTATGCGACCGGAGACCAGATGCATCAGGTGCTGCAGTTTTTCTACGGAATATTGACAGAGCGCAGAAATGCCGGGGCCGCCGGTACGTTCCCCGGAATCTATCTGATCCTGGTTAAACCGGAGGAGGAACTGCCGCGCAATCCTCAGGCGCTCCAGATGCTGCAGGAGATCTTGATTGACGGTTCTGCGCACGGTATTCAGACGATTCTCTGGACGAAAGAACCGCAGAAGCTGGTGCAGCTGCAGCTGCAGTCACTGGCGTTCGGGGAGAAGATTCTGCTTGAGATGGAATCCGCCTCCTATCAGAGCGTCCTTGGCGGCAAGCCTCTGGTTGAGCCGAAGGACTGGCACGCTGTGGTCGGACAGGGAATGCGTATGCGCATATACGACCTCCCGGAGAAGGCCTGGGTGGAAAAGATGATCCTGAAACTCAGAAGCTGACTGAAAATTGCGGTATGGCGGATGCAAAGGGGAAGAGGGACAAATGTCTAAGACAGTAAACATTCTGAAAAAAATACTTGAAGAGGAAGGAAGCAAAATTCTTTCTGAACCGTATCGCTTTTACGCCATAGCGGAGGATTTTGCGAACGGGACAGAGCAGCAGGACATGGAGCTGCTGCACGACATGGCCAGCCATAATATCCTTGGCCTGCTCGGTCGTGCCTATGAAGAAACGTCGGAACAGCAAAGGCAAAGCCTGCTTGAAAACGCCAGGAAGCAGATGCTCAAAAACGGAAGCTGCACTGCGGATCAGGCGGATGAGATGATCGGGCATTTCTGTGAGGCTTTTCAATGGAAAAAGGCCGAGTCCGGTACGGCGCAGAACAAGAACGCGCAGGCTGCTGGAAAGCAGGGCCGCCCGGTGATCGATGCGTCGCAGCAAAGGACAGGCACTGCATCCGCACAACGGCAGACAACGACCAGGCAGGCTTCTGTGACACCGCGGCAGCGAACCGAATCGCCGCGGCAGCGAACCGTGCCGCCACGGCAGCAGGCCGAACCGCTGCGGCAGCAGGCCGAACCACCGCGGCAGCAGACCGAACCGTCGCGGCAGCAGGCCGAACCGCCGCGGCAGCAGACCGAACCGTCGCGGCAGCAGACCGAACCGTCGCGGCAGCAGACCGAACCGTCGCGGCAGCAGACCGAACCGTCACGGCAGCGAGTTGCGCTGCCGCAGACCGACACGACAGGGAATCGGCAGATATCCGGAACGCTGCCGTCGTCCTCCGGGAAGAGGAAAGACCGTTGGAAAATGAAATCAAATTTAACCCTGGCTGTGCTGGTGCTGGCTGTGCTGTTCTTTGCTTCTGGGGCAATTGCAAATTTCCGGCGTATGCTGGCCGTTTTGAACCCCGATTTTTCCTCCTCTGAAGAGTTGGACGGAGCTCCCCAGCCGGCAGCCGGAAGCAATGTGGAGCCGGCAGAAAACGACATACAAATTGTGGACGACGGGGCTTCGCTGGTAGACGACGGGGCTTCGCCGGTGGACGACGGGGCTTCGCCGGTAGACAACGGGGCTCAGGCAATGGACGATGAGGCTTTGCCGGAAGCGGCGAATGAAGAGGTGAACATGGAAGAGGTAAATATGGAAGAGGTGAATATGGAAGCGGCGGATATGGCGAAGGTTTTCGGCGAGAATGTTCCTGAGGCCGTATCGGAGGATGGAATACATAGATATGAGTATTTTGTTGACGACTGTACGTGGAATGAGGCGTTTCAGAAGGCGGTGGAGAAAGGCGGCTATCTGGTTCACTTTAACACCCGGGAAGAATACGAGTATGTTTTAAATGAAATTGTGGGAAAAGGATATGAGAATATTCAGTTCCGGATCGGGGGAAGAAGGGATAGCCAGTCTCTGGAATATTACTGGGCGGATAAGAATAATAACTTGTATGGCAGTGTGCTGAATTCCGCTTCCTACTGGGCGGATTCCGAGTGGATGCCTGGAGAGCCGAGCTACAAAGACGGAGAGAATCAGGAGTATTATATGGATTTCTATTTTTACTCAAAACAGAACGACTGGGTATGGAATGACGTCCCTGACGATATCATAGCGGTAGTTCCGACCTACAGTGGAAAGATTGGCTACATTGTGGAGTATGACAGCTGAGAAGGTTTTTGGAAAAACAGGGTGTCAGGAAACAGCTCCTGCCGGACGGCAGCTTTGGAGGAAACGGTGAATGGAAGATGAAAAAGAAAGGCAAAGAGAAAGACGGAGAGAACGGCGGAGGGAAGAAGAGAGGCTTAGAAGGATGTGGCTTGGCGTTTTTGCGTTTGCCGCCGCCCTTGTGATATTTGCGGTTTTTGCGCTTGGAAATATGGCCCTTGGAACAATAAAAGACCCATCTGACCCAGAGGCTTATCTTGGGGCAGACGAGCCTGAGAGCGGAGGAAGTATGACTGAAGTCAGAACAGGCGGAACAGAAAACGGCGGGAGCACGCCTGCAGAAAGTACGCCTGCAGAAAGAGCGGCGGAACTGGAAAACGTGACAGAAGCGTCGCAGAACAGGGCGGGAGCGCGCGTGGATTCCCTGGATGAGACGAATGGAAGGCAGGGGATGGATACTCCTGCAGAGACAGAGACGGAATCTGGAAGAGGGAGCGGGATACCGCATGAAAATGAGCAGGTGGAGGAGCTTCTGGCTTCCATGTCTTTGGAAGAAAAGGCGGCTCAGCTGTTTATCGTTACGCCGGAGGCTTTGACCGGAGTGGGACAGGTTACCGCGGCGGGAGAGGCTACAAAAGAAAAACTGCACCAGTATCCGGTGGGCGGACTGGTATATTTCTCAGGGAATATTCAGTCAGAAAGCCAGGTGGAGGAGATGTTGTCAAATATACAGCAGTTTGGCATGGAGAGTCCGGGCCTGCCTCTGTTTACCTGCGTGGACGAAGAGGGAGGAAGTGTGACGCGGATATCCGGCCGCGGAATCATGGATGTTCCCGATATAGATTCCATGGAGTCGGTCGGCCGCCTGGGAGAAACGGCCGTGCAGAACGTGGGATCCACGATCGGAGAATATCTTTCAAAGCTGGGGTTTAATACGGATTTTGCCCCGGTAGCCGACGTCATGACCAACGCGGCCAATCCGGTAATGAGTACGAGGTGCTTCAGCTCAGAACCGATGCAGGCAGCCAGGCTGACGGCCGCTTTTGTAAAAGGAATGCATGAAAAGGGCGTTTTTACGACTTTGAAGCATTTTCCCGGGCACGGCGATACGGCGGAGGACAGCCACACTTCGAGCGCTGTGTCGTACAAAACGTTAGAGGAATTAAGGGAATGTGAGTTCCTCCCGTTTGTCAGTGGAATTGAAGCCGGTACGGATTTTGTGATGATAGGGCATATTTCTCTGCCGAATGTGACCGGCGATATGACTCCGGCGACGCTTTCCCGGCAGATTGTCACGGAGATTCTGCGGAAGGAGCTTGGATATGACGGCGTTGTGATCACGGACGCGATGAACATGGCGGCGATTTCCGAGCTGTATACGGCGGCGGACGCAGCGGTAAAAGCAATCCAGGCCGGTGTCGATATCGTGCTTATGCCGGCGGATTTTCAGGGGGCATATCAGGGGATACTGGATGCGGTGCATGGCGGTGTGATCACAGAACAGAGGATTGATGATTCCCTGCGCAGAATCATAAGCCTGAAACTACGGCAGGGCGCTGTGCCGGATCAGCTTTAAAACGTTGAATTCCTGATAGGAATCTGTTAAAATTAGCAATACAACTTTACCGCTGAAAGGGTACTGTTAGAGAAAAGGAGTTGCTGTAGCAGCGAAGGGAAGGAGAAAATGGCAATGAATGCAAAGAAAAACCATGCAGGCAGCCATGCGAGGACGGTGGTTATCCCGGCGCTGGCCGCGTTTTTGCTACTGTCGTTCGGCACGCTGACCGCGTTTGCAGAGGAGGCTGGGGAGGCAGCCGCGCAGCCGTCCGTGTATGCGACGGTGTGGGCGCTTGTGCCGCCGGTTATAGCGATCGCGCTGGCGCTGATCACGAAAGAGGTGTACAGCTCGCTGTTTGTCGGCATCCTGGCGGGCGCGCTGCTCAACTGCAATTTCCACGTAGAGAAGGCAGTCGTACATATCTTCACGGGCGGCATCATCCATGTGCTCTCAGATCCATATAACGTAGGAATCCTCGTGTTCCTGGTGCTTCTGGGCGCGATGGTGAGCCTCATGAACAATGCGGGCGGTTCCGCGGCCTTCGGGCGCTGGGCGAGCGAGCACATCAAGGGGCGCGTGGGCGCACAGCTCGCGACGATCGTGCTCGGCATTCTGATCTTTATTGACGACTATTTCAACTGTCTGACCGTGGGCAGCGTGATGCGCCCGGTGACGGACAAGCACAAGATCTCCCGCGCGAAGCTGGCGTATCTGATCGACGCGACGGCGGCGCCGGTGTGCATCATCGCCCCGATTTCCTCGTGGGCGGCCGCGGTCAGCGGTTTCGTGGAGGGTGAAGACGGGCTGAGCGTTTTCGTGCGCGCGATTCCGTACAATTTCTATGCGCTGCTGACGATCGTCATGATGGTGGGCATGGTGGTTCTGAAATGTGAGTACGGCCCGATGGCGAAGCACGAAAAAAACGCGTGCAAGGGCGACCTGTTCACGACGGGAAAGAGTCCGTATGCGAACAATGAGAGTACGGAGGGAGAGGAGCTGAAGGGACAGGTGAAGGATCTCCTGATCCCGATCATCAGCCTGATTGTCTGCTGTGTGATCGGCATGATCTATACGGGCGGATTTTTCAGCGGCACGGATTTCATCACGGCGTTCTCGCAGAGCGACGCGTCGGTCGGCCTGGCGCTGGGCAGCTTCTTCGGCCTGATCATTACGATCGTCATGTATATGTTCCGCAGGGTGCTCTCCTTCCGCAAGTGCATGGACTGCATTCCGGAGGGCTTTAAGGCCATGGTTCCGGCGATTCTGATCCTGACCTTTGCCTGGACGCTGAAGACAATGACGGACGGCCTTGGCGCGGATGTGTTTGTGGCGGGGCTGGTGAAATCCTCGGCGGATTCTCTTGTAAATTTCCTGCCGGCGATCATTTTCCTGGTGGGCTGCTTCCTGGCGTTTGCGACGGGTACCTCCTGGGGCACGTTCGGTATCCTGATCCCGATCGTGGTCGAGGCGTTCTCAGAGACGAACGGGGAGCTGATGATCATCGCGATCTCAGCGTGCATGGCCGGGGCTGTGTGCGGCGACCACTGTTCTCCGATCTCCGACACGACGATCATGGCATCCGCCGGCGCGCAGTGCGAGCATGTCAACCATGTGTCGACGCAGCTTCCTTACGCGATTGTGGCGGCCGCGGTATCGTTCGTGGCTTACATCATTGCAGGCTTTTCGCAGAGCGCGTTCGTGGCGCTGCCGTGCGGGATTGTGCTGATGCTTGCGGTGCTGGTAGGGATCAAGAAGCTCACGGCCGGGAATCTGGAGGAGTAGCGGGGAGAGAAAGATCCAGGAAAGCATGAGAAGCAAGAACAACATGAAAAGCGTAACAGGCTTAAAAAGTATGAAAGCATAAAAGCTTAAAACCATAAAGCAATAAAACCATAAAAGCGTGAAACTCATAAGAAGGAGGATGTGACGATGAAGGTTTTGATCATCAACGGAAGTCCGCGGAAGAACGGCAATACGTCGGTCGCGGTGCGTGAAATGGAGAAGGTTTTTGCGGAGAATGGCGTCGAGGTTGAGACGATGCAGATTGGCAGTCAGGCGATCCGCGGCTGTATCGCCTGCGGGAGCTGCGCGGAGAAAGGGAAATGCGTATTCGACGACGCGGTGAACGAGGCGGCTCCGAAGTTTGAGGCGGCGGACGGACTGGTGGTCGCGAGCCCGGTCTACTATGCTTCTGCGAATGCGACGCTGATCGCGTTCCTGGACCGGCTGTTTTACAGCACGAGCTTCGACAAGACCATGAAGGTCGGCGCGAGCGTGGTCTGCGCGCGGCGCGGCGGCTGCTCGGCGACGTTCGACGAGCTGAACAAGTATTTTACGATCGCCAATATGCCGGTCGCCTCGAGCCAGTACTGGAACAGCATCCACGGACGCGGCAAGGGCGAGGCGGAGATGGACGAGGAAGGAAAACAGACGATGCGGGTGCTCGCGCGGAACATGACCTTCCTGATGAAGAGCATCGCGCTCGGCAAGGAGCAGTTCGGGCTGCCGGAGACAGAAGAGCACGCCTGGACGCATTTCATCCGGTAAAGCATATGCTTTTGCAGGCGCTGACCGGATACCAGGAACAGTCTCCACAGATATAATCCATGATTTCGGGCGTAGCCATTTGGCGAATTTCCCGTACTACGTCCTGATAGATGTATGTTTTTTCTTCCAGGTGGAAGCACTCGGCTGTTTTGCGGTCAAATGCTTTCACCTTTTCATTTGTGCGGCAGCGATCCTCACCAAGCCGGTTGGGGCAGGCGCTGCACAGCTCGTCGGTGGAAAAGACGAGGGCGACCGGGGTGCGTTCCTCCGTGCGCAGGCGATGGACGACCTCGTCCATATGCGCCTTGAAGTTATCGTCGTAGCCTGTCCCCGCATAGCTCTGCGTGCAGAGAAGATGGTGGGGACGAAGTTTGATTGCCCTATGTCCGGATGCTTCCGGAGCTTCGAGGGGTTTCGAGGCATTCGGCTGTCCGGAGAAACTACCAGACTCCATGCAAGGCACAGGCGCAGGGCTGTCTTTCTTTAGTTCCATACCAGATGCACCAGCCTTTCGCGGATCTGGAAGCCCATGACGGAGGCCAGGGCCGCCTTGAGAACCGCAGTCGGGATGAAGGGCAGGACGCAGGCTGTGATACCGGTCAGAACCGGGGACTTTGTGATCAGGCAGAAGAACAGCACGCCGATTACATAGTTGACCAGGGTGCCGAGCACCAGCCAGAATATATAAGTCCATTTGGAATGCCGGAAGCGCTCCGCGCCATATCCGATCGCAAATGCCATGAGCGGAAAAGACAGCAGAAATCCGCCGGTCGGGTCGACGAAATACTGAAATCCGCCGGTGAATCCGGCGAATACGGGAGCGCCGACCGCGCCGAGCAGAAGATAAGCGAGGGTGGCGAGCGTTCCTTTCTTCGCGCCGAGAAGGACGGCGGCCAGGGTGATCGCGAAGGTCTGCATTGTCATCGGCACGCCCATTGGCATGGGGATGGAGATCTGCGCCATAATCGCGATGATCGCGGTGCAAAGGGCGATCATGGTCAGATCCCGGATAGAAAGCTTCGTATTTGTCATGATATGATTCTCCATTCCGCCGCTGTCCGAGCGGCAAAATTATTGTGCAGACGGGAAACTCCCGAGGGGCATCGCAGCTCGGGGCATAATCCTGGGATACGACAGGCCCGGGGACGCTCCGGGTAATACCAGATGAACCGGAAGCGCCCCCGACTGCAATGCAAGTATAAAGGCTGTCCTGTCAATTGTCAACCAAAAAAGAAAATAAGTTGACAATAAAAATCGTCTGAATATTTGTATGCGTCCAAAATAAGGGAGACATTTCGCGCAAAGTGTGATAAACTCGTGTTTAGTTTCCTTAGGACGATTTGAAGAAGAGACAAAATATAAAAAGGGACAGGGGATCCCGGAACGGAGTGAATGGCTATGGGCAAATATTTTGGTACGGATGGTTTTCGCGGAGAGGCGAACAAGAATCTGACGGTGGAGCACGCATTCAAGGTGGGGCGCTACCTGGGCTGGTATTACGGGCAGGATTACAAGGCGCGCATCGTGATCGGCAAGGACACGCGCCGTTCCAGCTATATGTTTGAGTACGCGCTGGCGGCCGGACTGACAGCTTCGGGCGCGGATGCGTTCCTGCTGCACGTGACGACGACGCCGAGCGTTTCGTACGTGGTGCGGACGGAAGATTTCGACTGCGGGATTATGATCTCCGCGAGCCATAATCCCTACTACGACAACGGTCTGAAGATCATCAGCGGCAGCGGCAAGAAGATCGAGGCGGAGATCGAGGAGCGGATCGAGGCGTACATCGATGGGAAGATCGGCGAGCTTCCGCTGGCGACCGGGGAGAACATCGGCCGCACGGTGGACTACATCGCGGGCCGGAACCGCTACATCGGGCATCTGATCTCGCTGGCGACGCGTTCGTTCAAGGATACGAAGGTGGGTCTGGACTGCGCGAACGGCAGTTCCTCTGCGATCGCGAAGAGTGTGTTCGACGCGCTCGGCGCGAAGACCTATGTGATCCACAACGAACCGGACGGCACGAACATCAACAAAAACTGTGGTTCAACGCACATCGAGGAGCTGCGGAAATTCGTGCTGGAGAAGGGGCTGGACGTCGGCTTTGCGTACGATGGAGACGCGGACCGCTGCATCGCGGTGGACGAGAACGGGCGCATCATCGACGGCGACCTGATCCTGTATATCTGCGGCAAATATCTGAACGAAGAGCATAAGCTTGCGAACAACACGGTCGTGACGACGGTCATGTCCAACCTTGGACTTTACAAGGCGTTTGACAAGATTGGGATTAATTACGTGAAGACGGCGGTCGGCGACAAGTATGTCTACGCGAATATGGTAGAGAACGGGCACTGCCTTGGCGGCGAGCAGTCCGGACACATCATTTTCTCACAGTTCGCGACGACGGGCGACGGCATCCTGACCTCGCTGAAGGTCATGGAGGTCATGATGGAGAAGAAGATGAGTCTGGCCGCGCTGGCGTCCGAGGTGCGGATCTATCCGCAGCTTCTGAAAAACGTCCGCGTAGCCGACAAGCAGGCCGTGAGAGAGAATGCAGCCGTGCAGGCAGCGGTGGACGCGGTGAGTGAAGCGCTCGGGGAGGACGGAAGACTCCTTGTGCGCGAGAGCGGCACGGAGCCGGTGATCCGCGTCATGGTGGAGGCTGAGACCGACGAGCTCTGCGAGAAGTATGTGGACGGCGTGATCACCGTGATCCGGGAGCAGAGCCTGACGCAGGAGTGAAGACGAAACCGAGAAAGACAAGATATGCTCCGACATTGATGAAAATAATTAGTGCCGGATAGTGATGATGACTGCTGTAGGGAAAAATATGCGCGGCGGGAACAGTTCGGAGAAACAGGAAGAGTAAAGAAAATGGGAGGGACGATGCTCACATGGAGCACAAATGGAAACGCCTGATCGCGTATTACAGGCCATATCTGAAGCTGTTTTTCAGCGATATGTTTTTTGCCATCCTGGGCGCGGGCGTAACGCTCGGGATCCCGCTGATCGTGCGCTATGTGACGACGAGTGTGGTCCTGCTCCCAGGCGATGAGGCGATGCGCATCATCCTGCGGCTCGGCGTGCTGATGGTGGCGCTGGTGGCGCTGGAGTGCTTCTGCAATTTTTATATCGCGTATTTCGGGCATATCATGGGCGCGAAGATCGAGCACGATATGCGCAACGAGATCTTCGGGCATTATCAGAAGCTGTCCTTTGCCTTTTATGACAACCAGAAGGTCGGGCAGCTCCTGTCGCGCATCACCTCGGATCTGTTTGACATCAGTGAGCTTCTGCACCACGGCCCTGAGGATGTGGTGATCTCGCTGATCAAGTTTATCGGGTCGTTTCTGATCCTGCTGCAGATCAACACGACGCTGACGCTCGTGGCGTTCGCATTTCTGCCGGTGATCGTGCTTTACGCGGCTTATTTCAACCGCAAGATGAAGCGGGCGTTCAAGCAGAACCGCGCGCGGATCGCGGACATCAACAGCCAGATCGAGGACAGCCTGTCCGGCGTGCGCGCCGTCAAGTCGTTCGGCAACGAGGCGGTGGAGATGGCGAAATTCCGCGAGGGCAACGAGCGCTTTGTCGAGTCGAAACGCCGCAGCTACTGGTATATGGGCTGGTACAATTCCGGTCTGGGCGCGCTGACGACGCTCGTGACGATCGTGGTGCTGATCGTCGGAGCCGCGCTGATGACGGGCGGACGCATGGAGGTCGCGGATCTCGTGACATTCCTGCTCTACATTAACAACTTCACCGAGCCGATCCGGAAGCTGATCAACTTCACGGAGCAGTTCCAGAATGGCTACACAGGCTACGAGCGCTTCCTGGAGATTCTGGCGATCGCGCCGGACATCACGGACGCCCCGGATGCGGTCAGCATTTCGAACGCGAAGGGAGATATCCGCTTCGACAACGTCTCGTTCAAATATGAGGACAATCTGGACACGGTGCTCAGCCACATCGACCTGCACGTGAAGCCAGGCGATTATCTGGCGATCGTCGGCTCGTCGGGTGGCGGCAAGACAACGTTGTGCAGCCTGATTCCGCGATTCTACGACGTGGACGCCGGGCGGATCCTTCTGGACGGCACGGACATCCGCAAGATCAGGCTGGCAGACCTGCGCAGGCAGATCGGCATTGTGCAGCAGGACGTTTACCTGTTTGCGGAGAACGTCATGGAGAACATCCGCTACGGCAGGCCGGACGCCACGGACGAGGAGGTTGTCGCGGCGGCGAAGCTCGCGAATGCGCACGAGTTCATCGAGCAGCTTCCGGACGGCTACCTGACCGATATCGGACAGCGCGGCGTGAAGCTCTCCGGCGGGCAGAAGCAGCGGCTCTCGATCGCGCGCGTGTTCCTCAAGAATCCGCCGATCCTGATCTTCGACGAGGCGACCTCGGCGCTCGACAACGAGAGCGAAAAGATCGTGCAGCAGTCGATGGAGGCGCTCGCGCACGGCAGGACGACCTTCGTGATCGCGCACCGGCTCTCGACGATCCGCAACGCGCAGAAGATCCTCGTGCTCACGCACAAGGGCATCGAGGAGCAGGGCACGCATGAGGAGCTGCTCGCGAAAGATGGGATTTACGCGAAATTATATCGCGGATGAACAAAATATAAATATAGAAATCAGACAGGAGTAACTTGCATGAGAGAGTGGGAAAACAACATCCGGAAGGTGACACCGTACACGCCGGGGGAACAGCCGAAACAGCAAAACGTGATCAAGCTGAACACGAACGAGAATCCATATCCGCCGTCCCCGCTGGTGCTGGACGCGCTGCGGCAGATGACGACGGAGACGATGCGAAAGTACCCGGATCCGACGGCCTGGGAGCTGGTCAGCGCGATTGCAGAGGAATATCAGATGCGTCCGGAGCAGGTGTTCGTGGGCGTCGGCTCGGACGATGTGCTGGCGATGTGTTTTCTCACCTTTTTCAATTCGCGGAAGCCGATCCTGTTTCCGGATATCACCTATTCGTTTTATGACGTGTGGGCGGCTCTCTTCCGGATTCCTTACGAGTGTCCGCCGCTGAATGAGAACTTTGAGATCGTGAAGGAAGACTATTATAAGGAAAACGGCGGCGTGGTCTTTCCGAATCCGAACGCGCCGACCGGAGTGCAGATGCCGCTTGACGACATTGAGGATATTCTGCAGCACAATCAGGACGTTATCGTCATTGTGGATGAGGCTTACATTGATTTTGGCGGACTCTCTGCGCGCGGGCTGCTGAAAAAGTATGAGAATCTGCTGGTCGTGCAGACCTTTTCGAAGTCGCGCTGCATGGCGGGAATGCGTATCGGCTACGCGTTCGGCAGCGAGGAGCTGATCCGTCATCTGAACGATGTCAAATATTCGTTCAATTCCTATACGATGAATGAGGCGGCAATCCGCCTTGGCGCGGCGGCGGTTCGCGACAGTATGTATCTGATGGAGACCCGCCACAAGATCGTCGAGACGCGGGAGCGTGCGAAGAAGGAGCTGGCGCAGCTTGGCTTCTCCTTCACGGATTCGCTGGCAAACTTTCTCTTTGTGACACACGAGACCTGCCCGGCGCGGGAGCTTTTCGAGGCGCTCAAGGCAGAGGGGATCTACGTGCGGTATTTCGATAAGCCTCGGATCGACAACTATCTGCGCATCACGATCGGTACAGATGAGGAGATGGATGCGCTGTACAGCTTTTTGCGTAGATACCTTCGCGTTTAGCAATGCACATTGCTGCTGCATTAAACATGATGGGAGAGAAAAGATGGCTTCTTACGAGAGCTTCGCGCAGGTGTATGATACTTTCATGGACAACATTCCGTACGACGAGTGGTGCGCGTATCTGCACGGCCTGCTGACGCAGTACGGCGTAGCAGACGGCCTTGTGCTGGAGCTTGGCTGCGGAACCGGCGAGATGACGGAGCGTCTGGCTGCGCTGGGCTATGATATGATTGGCGTGGACAATTCGGCGGAGATGCTGGAGGTCGCGCAGGAGAAAAAGGATACTTCTGGGCATGATATTCTGTATTTGCTCCAGGATATGCGCGAATTTGAACTGTACGGGACAGTACGCGCGGTCGTGAGCGTCTGCGACTCGATCAATTACGTGACGGATGCGGAGGAACTTGTCAAGGTGTTTTCGCTCGTCAACAACTATCTCGATCCGGGCGGCGTGTTTCTGTTTGATCTGAACACAGTCGGCAAATATCGGGAACTCGGGGAGTCGGTGATTGCGGAGAACCGCGACGAGGGCAGCTTCATCTGGGAGAACTGGTACGACGAGGAGACGCGCATCAATGAGTATGATCTCACGCTGTTTCTCCGGCAGGAGAGCGGCCTGTATGAGAAGTACGAAGAGACGCACTATCAGCGGGCTTATGAGATCGGGGAGATTGAAGACGCGCTTGCGCGCGCCGGGCTGAAGCTGGAGGCGGTGTTCGACGCGTTCACCCAGGATGCGCCGCGCCCGGACAGCGAGCGGGTGTATTTCGTCGCACGGGAATGCGGGAAGCAGATACAATAGCAAAGAACAATGTAGTCTGTAAAAGCTTACGTTGAAAATAGAATACCATAGCAGGCACACAAAGACGACATGGTCGGAATTGTGTGCTTTTTTATATGAAAATAGAAAAGATGAAAGAAAATGTTATAAAAAGCAACAAATATGGGAAAGTTATTGACTGTAATGGAGAAAGATGATAAGATAAAGCTGGAGGTGAACTCATGTTTACGTATATAAAATTAAAAAATTTTATGTCTTTTAAAGATGTAGTATTCGATTTCAGAAACGGGAGCAAAGGAGCCAAAAGGTTTGTTTCCATATATGGAGAAAATGGAAGTGGAAAATCTAATTTTGTGAGCAGCATAGATTTGTTAATAGAAAGCATTAATACTAGAAAGCAGAATTTTTTTTACATGGTAGAATTCTTGAATTCTGTTAGAAAAGTATCCGAAGAAAATCTGCCGGACATAATTCCTCAAATAGGTTGGGATTTTGCCAGACTGGGCAATACTTGCAGGATGATAGAGTGTGAGGAGGAAACCTGTGCTGAATATGGCTTTCGAATAGGTGAATATGAAGGATATTATAATTTAAAATTCGCAGAGAATCTTTCATATGAAAAATTATATTATTTTACAGGGAAGCAGCGCGGAACGCTTTTTGAAATAAAAAATGAAAACAGTAAGATAGTTTCAATGTTTTCCGGCAAGCTGTTTGCAAATAGAAAGATAGAAGAGGAGGTTAGGAACGAAATTGAGAAATATTGGGGGAAGCATACTTTTCTGAGTATTCTGAATGCGGAGAAAGAGTGGAAAAATGAACAGTATATAAAGGATAATTACAATCCTTACACATTTGATCTTATATGTATGTTGGAGGAAATGAAAATATATTATCAAAAAGTATTGAATTCTGGTAGATTGCCTGAGGAAGGAAAACCGCAAAATATATTGCGCAATATGGACACGGGAAAAATAAAGGCTGCGAATGAATTTATTCTGGATCGTTCCGAACGAATACTGAAGGATTTTTTTACTCAGGCATATGCAGACATCAAAGATGTTTTCTATGAGAAGGAATATAAAGAGAACGAAATATACTATAATCTGTATGTAAAAAAAATGATAGGAGGAAAGCTTCGCACAATAGATTTTAAAAGGGAGTCGGCAGGTACACAGCATGTACTTGACATCATTCGCTCTTTATTGGGAGTTTTTTGCGGAGTGACGGTGGTCTATGATGAAATTGACAATGGGATTCACGATTTGCTCCTGAAAAATATTCTGGAATCAATGGTAGATGATATTTCAGGTCAATTGATCATCACAACGCATAATTCGTATTTACTGGAAAGCATTGATATCAAGTCCGTTTACCTGATTACTGTCGATTATCAGGGCAATAAAGAGGTGAAATGCTTGGATCGGTATCCTAGAATTCAGGGAACAAACAATCCCAGAATCATGTATCTAAAAGGACTATTTGGAGGTGTTCCAATCGTTGATTCTCTCGATTATGGATTGATTTTAAATGAACTGCAGGAGTCTGGATCGAATATTGAAGGAGGCGAATAATATTGCCACTTCATACCTTGGAATATACAAAATGCGCAGTCATTGTGCATGGCAGATCAGAATTTCATCTGGTCAGATTTCTGTACACAAACCTTCATCTTCCGGTTAAGATTATATCAAGGAATAAGGGCAGAGAGAGCATTCAGATAAACGGACTAAAGGATTTGCTTAGCAAAAGGGACTTTATGTCGTTGAATAAATTTGCAAACGAATACACGGTAGAGTATGATAAAAAAACAAAGAAATTAAAAAATTTTAAGCTTTTTATTATTATGGATACGGATGACTGCAGCGAGGATGTGAAAGAAAAATACATATCCGGAGAGCTGTTTAAGGGTCATCCGCTGGCAGAATACATTTTGCCAATTTACAATATAGAGAATCTGGAAGATGTAATGATAAAAGCGGGTATTATGACAACGCGTATAGCAGATTCGAAAAAAGGAACATATTACAGTAAAATATTTCCTGTTAACACGGAACCGGTCAGTGCTGATACGATTAAACAGATACGGACGTTTGCGGCTAAGATTAGGTATGTAAAGCAGACAAATATGCTGGAATTCATAGAGTACTGCTTCAAGCAGCTTCCGGAGATAGAGCTATGGGAAAAAGATATGGTTTAGATGAGAAGATGTTGGCCGATTTGCTCGATAAAGCGAGGTGACTGTGATGAGCGAACGCACCTATGTTGCGATTGATCTGAAATCATTCTACGCGTCGGTGGAGTGCAACGAACGGGGACTGAACCCGCTCACGACGAATCTGGTCGTGGCGGATGAGAGCCGGACGGAGAAGACAATCTGTCTGGCGGTGTCGCCATCGCTGAAGGCGTACGGGATTTCCGGGCGTGCGCGGCTGTTCGAGGTGGTTGAGCGGGTGCGCGAGATCAACACGCAGAGGCTACAGGCGCTGCGGAGGCTCGGAAAGAAGGAGTTCTCCGGAAAATCGGCGAACGACGTGGAGCTGCGACAGAACCCGGAGCTCGCGCTCGACTACATCGTAGCGGTGCCGCGCATGGGGTTTTACGTGCAGTACAGCACGAAGATTTATGATATCTATCTGAAATACATCGCACCGGAGGACATTCACGTCTACTCGATCGACGAGGTGATGATGGACGTGACGGACTACCTGAAGACCTACGGACTCACGGCGCCCGAGCTGACGCGGAAGATGATTCGGGATGTGCTGGCGGAGACCGGGATCACAGCGACGGCGGGGATCGGGACGAACCTCTATCTGTGCAAGGTGGCGATGGACATTGTGGCGAAGCACGTTGAGGCGGACTTGGGCGGAGTGCGCATCGCTCAGCTGGATGAGAGGTCCTATCGCAAGGAACTATGGACACATCGCCCGCTCACGGATTTCTGGCGCGTCGGCAGGGGCTATGCGCGGAAGCTGGAGGCGCACGGCCTGTACACGATGGGAGATATCGCGCGCTGTTCGCTCGGCGGGCCGACGGATTATTATAATGAAGATCTGCTCTACAAGCTGTTCGGGGTCAACGCGGAGCTTTTGATTGATCACGCCTGGGGCTGGGAACCGTGCCGGATCGCGGACATCAAGGCGTACCGTCCGGAGACGAACAGCGTGGGTTCCGGGCAGGTGCTCATGCGCCCTTACAGGTTTGACGAGGCGCGGCTGGTCACGCGAGAGATGACGGATCTGCTGGTGCTCGACCTCGTCGAGAAGAGGCTTGTGACGGATCAGATCGTCGTCACGATCGGCTATGACGTCGAGAATCTGGCAAACCCGGAGATCCGGAAAAAATACAGGGGCGAGGTCACGACGAACCATTATGGCAGGCAGGTGCCAAAGCACGCGCACGGCACGACAAACCTGGGGCGGCTGACCTCGTCGACCAGGCTGATCACCGACGCGGTTATGGAATTGTACGACCGGATCGTAAATCCTGAGCTTCTGGTACGCAGGATCTATCTCACGGCGAACCATGTAATCGATGAGAATTCAGTTTCGCAGGAGCCGGTGGCAGAGCAGCTTGATCTGTTTACGGATTATGAAGCGTTGGAAAGGCAGAGAAAGGCGGAGAAGGAAGCGCTTGAAAAGGAGCGCAGACTACAGGAAGCGGTGCTGGATATCAAGAAGAAATTTGGCAAGAACGCGGTGCTGAGGGGTATGAATTTTGAGGAAGGCGCGACTGCGCGGGCGCGCAACGAGCAGATCGGCGGGCACAAAGCTTGAGAAAGCGTGCAATGTACAGATTGGCGGGCACACAGAGAACAGACTGGCGCACCAGAAGACTCAAAGGCCCTCGGGATTCAGGTCGAGTCCGGTGATCTGATCCACGGGAATCTCCGTCTGTCCTTCGAGTACGAGCAGTCTGCGCTGCTCGTCGATTTTTTTCAGCCGTCCGGATACCGTGATATAGCTGCCTCCGGCTTTGTGTGCGTCCGGCTCGAAATAGCGGACGGTAATTTTGGGAGCTTCGCCCAGGGAATGCCGAAGCTGTTGAAGCTTCTGGTCGAGCAGCTCCGCGTAGTCCTCGCCGGGAGCGTGTCTTTGCTCGGTGAGGCGCGCTGTCTCCCGGATCGCGGCGTCATGGCCGGTCAGGGCGGCGAAAGGAGAGAACTGTGCCGCGCGGTCGTGAAGTGACATCTGCGGATGCCGTGTGGACACATGGTGCGGGAGCTCTATGATATCGTCGTATTTTTTTGAACCTTTTTGCTCTTCTGCCATAGAATCTCCTTTCTGCATTCTGCATATCTTAATGGTACAGTGATCAGGCTGGATGTTTGATGCGATGAGGAGCTATTCGTATAGCGTGGTATTGAGTGCGTGTGATCGATCGGACTGTCGGCTGCGCGGATCGGCGGCAGTACAATCTGGAAGCGGCAATTCGGGATGAATCGGCCCGCGAAATCGGCTCAGCGTATCCGCGGTGTCTCGTACGTCTCATTGTAGTTGAGCTCATCCAGCTGGATTGCGGCAATCTGACCGTCCGCCCAGCGGAAGCGCAGATAGCGGTAGACGACATTGTGGCTGCGGAGATAGTCGGGGGAGCTTAAGAGCGCGTGGAGCTGCGTCGGCTTTACTTTATTTTCCTCGCAGAGCTCTTCCTCAGAGACTGGCTCGCCGTCGACAAAAAAGTTTGCGATGATCGTGGAGATGTCTTCCTTGTACGGAATTTTATCGATGTCCATGACGACGTAGCTTGACTCCAGATTGTTGTAGGCGACCTGGATCGTATAATCTTTATACGCATCAATAAATTGCTCAGGGCCATCGCCGGAGCGCACGCCGTCGGCCGTTATTCCGTCGGTAACCTGAAAAAGTTCTTTGGGGGCCGTAGCTGCCGGCTTTTTTCCGCATCCGCCAAGCAGCAGAAGCAGCAGAATGATAAAAAATAGTTTTTTCATGATCGAAGCTTTCTTTAATACATACGTTACAGATGGAAAGGAACTGAGACCTGGAGCGAGACACGTCTCATAATAAATCTAACATATTACTTAGAAAGTTCAAGCCCGAAAATGACAATTCTTCCAGAAAAATAAAATAAACCTTAAATTTTTTTGAACATAGTTGACTTTTTACGGGTTTTAGATTAATCTGTCAAATGGATTTCAGCAGGGCAGCGTGTTGAATTCATTGGGATTAAATAGAGGAAAAGGAGCATTCAGCTGCCAGTAAAGTATGATATAAATATCCGGCTATATGGGGGAGGCTGGACAGCGGCGGGGCCGAGTCACGAAGTGGACAGTAATGAAAATAGGTCATGAAGTGGACGGCGGCGGGGCCAGGTCACAGGGTGGATAGCAGCAAGGCCGGATCGTAAGGGGAATTGGCAATGTTTAAGGGAATCAAAGAATATAGGGATAAGGTCATGAGCAGGCTGAGAAGTGAGCGCGTGCAGAGGCGGATTGCCGTGCTGAACAAGTATTCCCTGCTCTTTCATATTTTTCTTGCCTGCGGGGTCTGCTTTCTGATCGAATGGATTTCGCGGCATTCTTTTGTGGAGGCATGCCGTTTCGTGGTGGACCGGAATCTGGTCTTCCTCTACAATTCTCTCATCGTCTACGCGTCGCTGACGCTTGTGTACTTGTTTAAGCGCCGGGCGGTGCTCCGGACGATCATCAGCGTGTTCTGGCTGTTTCTCGGCATCATCAACGGCTGTATCCTGGCGAAGCGGGTATCGCCGTTCAGCTTTACGGATCTGAAGATGGTGGGCGATCTCTTCACGATGCAGAGCAATTATTTCACGGCTGCGGAAGCGGTGCTCGTGATTGTGTGTGTCGCAGTGGTGGTTTTACTCCTGGTTGTTTTCTGGATCAAGGGTCCCAAGTTTTCGGGCAGGCCGCACCGGGTGATGGGCGTACTCATGATCCTCATGGTGGGGCTGATGCTTCCGCGCGTGACGAACGCGGCCGTGAGCAATCATATTCTCACTGAGTATTTTGAGAATCTGGCGCAGGGTTATAAGGATTACGGTTTTGTCTATAGTTTTTCCGCGAGTGTGCTTGACCGCGGGATGAGCGAGCCGGAGGAGTACTCCGAGGACGCAGTGCGCGATGTGCTCTTAAAGAGCGGGCAGGAGCTGCCGCCGATGGTTCCGCAGGAAGACGAGACGGAGCCTGAAACAGAAGCGCTTCCAGAAGCTTCCCTTGTGAGACAGCAGAGTATGAAGACGACAGCCGCGGACGGGCGGAAGGAGTCTGGCACATCAGCAGCTTCAGATGGACAGGGCACATCCGCCGGGCAGGCAGCCGGGCCGCAGCTGAATCCAGATATTTCGAAAGAGAAAGAAAACAGCATTCCGGAGGAAGAGAACAGCATTCCAGAAGAGGCAGGGAGTTCGGAACAGGAATATCCGAATATCATCTGCATTCTTCTGGAATCTTTTGTTGACCCGGGGCTGATCCGCTTCCTTCAGACGAGCGAGGATCCGATTCCGAATTTTCACAGACTGTACGAGAACTATTCCTCGGGTTATCTCGAGGTGCCGGTGGTCGGAGCCGGGACGGCAAACACGGAATTTGAGATTCTGACGGGCATGGGGATGCAGTTCTTCGGGCTCGGCGAGTACCCGTACAAGACGATTCTCAAGGAGACAAACTGCGAGAGTATCGCCTCGGATCTGCGCGTGCTTGGCTACGGTTCGCATGCGGTGCACGACAACGGCGGCAATTTCTACAGCCGCAGAAACGCGTTTTCCATGATGGGCTTTGACACGTTTACCTGTAAGGAAATGATGGATATTCATGAGTATACGCCGCTCGGGACGTGGCCGGTCGACGACGTCATGCTTAAGGAGGTGGAACGCTCGCTCGACTATACGCCGGACCAGCCGGATTTTGTCTACACGATCACGGTGGAGTCGCACGGGGATTACCCGAAGGAGCAGGTGATTGAGAATCCAAAGATTCATGTGTCCGGCCCGGAGGACGAGGGGATGCGCTGGGCGTGGGAGTACTACGTCAACCAGATCCATGAGGTGGACGATTTTGTCGGAGATCTGATCGAGATGCTCGAAAAGCGCGACGAGAAGACGCTTGTGGTGATGTTCGGCGACCATCTTCCGACGATGGGACTGACGGAGGACGATATGAAGACCGGAAGCCTGTTCCTGACGCAGTACGCGACCTGGAACAACTTTGGCCTGGAGAAGCAGAATGCCGATATGACTTCCTATCAGCTGCTCGCGGATATCACGGACGAGCTCGGTATCCATGAGGGGACGATGTTCAGATACCATCAGAACCGCGGCAATATGGCGAGCCAGGAGGAGTACCAGAAGGGCATGGAGCTTCTGCAGTACGACATTCTCTATGGAGATCATTACGTCTACGGCGGAGGGAATCCTTATCCGGCGACCGATCTCGAGATGGGGACGCAGGACATCCTGCTGAACGAGATCACGGAGACGGATCTTTACTACTATGTGATGGGGGAGAATTTTACAAAGTGGAGCAAGGTGTACATCGACGATGAGAAGATCGGCACGACTTATCTGTCCTCGAAATTGCTGCGCTTCAAAAAGGACAAGATGGACGAGGGCTTTCACAAGCTTGCGGTCTGCCAGGTGGGTTCGTCGGATTCAATCTTCCGTAGCTCCAACGTCCGGTATTATTATAAGAAGGAGCAGGAAAAATAAGGGAGAGCGATTGAAGAGACTGGCGGAGGGATCCTTGCTGAGGGCATAAGAGCGTATTAAGGACGCGTGTTTTATTGTAGAAATATTAAATTTTATTAATTTTGAATTAAATATTGCAATAATTAATTAAAAGATATATAATAAGGCAAACGTACCATATCGGATGTCTTTTGTACGCCGAGAGAAAGCGATACAGTGAGGAGGGTATTCATCTATGAACAGAAAGAGGGTTATTGGAAAAACCATAAGTATGGTGCTCGTCTGTGCGATGCTGGGAGGTTCGTTTGCGCAGTATACATTTGCGGAGGAGAACCCGGAGCTGGACATTGTTATTGAACCGGAGGAGATCGTCCTGGAGGACATGCCGGAGGCAGGGCTCCCGGCGGCGTCGATGTCTGAGAATGGCCAGGAGGGAGCTGGCGCAGAGGGTCAGGATGTCCTTGCGCAGGCTGACACAGAGAATTCGGCTGTTTCTGAGCAGATCGACGCAGGACAGCAGGCGGAGGAGCAGGAAAGCCTGGAGGATCCGTTCGGAGTGGATCTCAGCATAGAGGAGATCACTGTGGAGGATCCGGTTCCGGAGCTTGCGGCAGAGAATTCGGCCGTGGTGGCGGCTCTTCTGGGAGAGGACGACGGAGCTTCACCGATTGCGACGATCAGCGCAACAGGCGGGAGTGATTTTGAGATCCGCGAAGTGGGCGACAGCGTGAAGATTTTAAGGGTGAAGGAGGAGGCTAAGACGAAGAACGACCTCGTGATTCCCGATGAGATCAACGGAAAGCCGGTCACGGAAATCGCGGGCAGTGCGTTTGAGGGCTGCACGAACTTCACGGGCAAGCTGCAGCTGCCGTCAGGCCTGGTGACGATCGGGGTAAACGCGTTTAAGGGCTGTGCCTTCAAGGGCAATCTGACCCTCCCCGTTTCGATCAAGGAGATTGATTCCGGGGCGTTTGAGGGCTGCACCGGCCTGACCGGAGGCCTGGATTTCTCCGCGTGCAGCGGCCTGTTTATAGATAAGGGAGCTTTCAGCGGCTGCACTGGCCTCAACGGTGCTCTGGTTCTTCCGGCTGACACTTCTCAGATTGCCGCGGACGCGTTTTTCGATTCGATCCGGATGGCGGACGGCAGTATCCAGCTTGAGCTTCAGGTTGGGGGAAATGCTCTGAGCACGCCGAAGATTCTTGCCGGGAACAGCGGTCTGGATCTGACCGGCCTGGTTACGTGGAAATCCAGCGACGAGAAGATCGTCAAGGTTCAGGCAGGGGCGATCACGGCGGTCAAGGCAGGATCGGCGACCATCACGGCGACCGTGGCCTACAATAAGAAAGCGGTCACAAGAAATGTCGTGGTCACAGATACTGGCGCTCCGGTGGTGAAAAGCGTTGGAGTCAGCCAGGCCTCTGTACTGAAGCCTGGGACGGTAGATCTCTCCATGTCTGTTATGGAGGGCGGTATGGGAATCAAGAAGGCAGAAGGCTTCTTCTGCCAGACCGCGGCTCCCGCAAAGAAGTTTTCCTTTGCCTTTGACTGGAGCACGAGCCCAAAATTTACAGGGACGCTGAGCGGAGAGGCGCTCAGGGTGAGCGTGCCATCCACGGTTGAGCCGGGAGAATACTGCCTTGGAGGGCTGACGCTGACCGGCATGGACGGCCAGGTCACGACATATACCTACGATACGACGGCGAAGGCGTGGAAAAACGGGAGCGGCAATGCCGTCAGCATTTCCGGTACGACGGCGCTTACCGTAAAGGACGCTTTTGGAGCCGGCGAGAAAAAGCTGTACATCACGAACGAGGCAGCGATCAACCTTGCGCTTGACGGGGGGACGGCTTCGGCGATCGTGATTCAGTATGACGCAAATAACCACACGGCCAAGAGCGGCTGGTTTACAAAGATCAAGGGTAAGGACGTCACGCTTGTCCTGACAAACGGCGCAGTCGAGTGGTGCTTCTACGGCAAGGACATCAAGACGCCGAAGGATATCGACTGCCTGGTGACCGTTGCGAAAGCCGATACAAGCGGATATGGAAACGCTTCCACGTCCATGGCAGCCCAGTTTGTGGCAAAGAACGGCGTACTTCCCGGAAAGGCCACCCTGCGGATCAACGCAAGCCAGATGAACAATCTGTACAGCCAGACGAAGAAGCTGTTCCTGTTCTCTGTGAATGCAGATACTTCCCTTAACAAGGCGGGATCGCTGGGGTATATCCTGAGCGGAGGCCAGTACTGGTACGAGTTCACAATGACGGACAACACGATCTCAAAGCTGCTGATGAGCAGCGCGGATCTGTCGCTTGCGCCCGAGTATAAGGTGACGAAACTTACCCTGAACAAGACGAAGCTCGGCCTCGCCAAGGGCAAGACTGCGAATCTGACGGTGACCGTTACGCCGTCCAACGCCACGAACAAGAAGGTCAAATGGACGACCAGCAATAAGCGGATTGCGACGGTCAACGCAAAGGGCAAGGTCAAGGCAAAGCGTTTCGGGACTGTGACGATCAAGGCGACGGCGCAGGATGGAAGCAACAAATCAGTGACCTGCAAGGTTACGGTAGGATACAAGATCAAGTATAAGCTCAACGGTGGCAAGAACAACAAGAATAACCCGGAAGCATATTACAAGCAGACGATCAAGCTCAAGAAGCCGACCAGGAAAGGATATACATTCCAGGGCTGGTATACGGATTCGAATTTCAGGCACAGAATCAAGAAGATCACAACGAGCTACAAGATCAATCTGACCCTGTATGCGAAGTGGAAGCAGAATTAGGCGGTTGTTCTCGAGGACGGCGGCGCTGCCGGGTGGGAAGCGCGCGGCGCAGGGCTGCCGGTCTCGCGAAAAAGTGCGCGAAAATGTGCGGCAGTAAGGGTTGACAAAAAAATTTATGCCTGTTATCATCGGTAGAGAAATGGGCGAGGGCGTTCTTTCAGAAGGGGAAGAGCGCCCCTTTTTATGCGCAGGCCCGCGTGAGGAAACTAGCTGGCGCAGCATATTTTATTTCAACTGTTTTGTATAGGCGAAAAGCCGGGAAAGGAGCAGATATGAGTAAATATACGAAAAAGGATATCAGGAGGATCATCGGGGAGGAGGACGTCGAGTTTATCCGCCTTCAGTTCACGGATCTGATGGGGGCGCTCAAGAACGTCGCGGTCACGACGAGCCAGCTGGAGCGTGTCCTTGAGAATAAGATCACGTTTGACGGAGCGTCGATCGAGGGCTTTGTGCCGATCGAGAATTCAGACCTGTTCCTGCACCCGGATCTGGATACCTTCTGTATCATCCCATGGCGTCCGCAGCATGGGAAGGTGGCGCGCTTCATCTGTGATGTGCACTATGCGGACGGCACGCCATTTGAAGGGGATCCGCGCTATATCCTGAAGAAGGTGGTAGGCGAAGCCCGCGAGATGGGCTACAGCCTCGAGGTGGGGCCGGAGTGTGAGTTTTTCCTGTTTCATACGGACGACAACGGGCTCCCCACGACGACCACGCACGAGCAGGCAGGCTACTTTGACGTCGGCCCGATCGACCTCGGGGAGAATGCGAGGCGCGATATGATCCTCACGCTTGAGGAGATGGGCTATGTCGTGGAGGCGTCGCACCATGAGGCGGCCCCGGCCCAGCACGAGATCGATTTCCGCTACGACGAGGCGGTGCGCGCGGCCGACGGCATCATGACTGTGCGGCTGGTGGTGCGGACGATCGCGAAGCGCTGCGGGCTTCACGCAAGCTTTATGCCGAAGCCGAAGAGCGGCGTGAACGGCTCCGGTATGCACATCAATATGTCGCTTGCGAAGGACGGAGTCAATGCCTTCTACGACGCGGAGAGTCCGATCCATCTGAGCCGGGAGGGTTATTATTTCATCGGCGGCATTATGAAGCATATCCGTGCGATCACAGCGGTCACAAATCCGCTCGTCAACTCGTACAAGCGGCTGGTGCCGGGCTATGAGGCTCCGGTCTATGTGGCGTGGTCGGTGACGAACCGCAGCCAGCTGATCCGGATCCCGGCGATGAACGATCCGAGACAGCGCATCGAGCTGCGCAATCCGGATTCGGCGGCGAACCCCTATCTGGCGCTTGCGGTCTGCATGGCGGCCGGCCTGGATGGGATACGCAATGAGATCCTGCCGCCGGACAGTGTGGATGCGAATATCTTTGCGATGAGCGAGGAGGAGCGCGCGAAGCAGGGAATTGAGTGCCTGCCGGGCAACCTGCTCGAAGCGGTGCAGGCGTTGGAGCAGGACAAATATATCTACGAGGTGCTCGGAGAACATACGGCTGAGCGCTTTATCCGCGAGAAGAAAAAAGAGTGGGAGGAGTACCGGGCGAGCGTGAGCCAGTGGGAGATCGACCGTTACCTGTCTAAAATCTGACTGTTTTGCGGCTGTACGGCTTCGGATTGAAATCTGCTGCTCTGGAGTTGCGGTTTTCGCCGACGCGGCTGTCGGTGAAGCTGTGAGCAGATTCGAAGACGCGCTGGAAGCCGGCGTGTCAGATTTCGCCGACGCGGCTGTCGGTGAAGCTGTGAGCAGATTCGAAGACGCGCTGGAAACCGGCGTGCCAGTTTTCGCCGATGCGGCTGTCGGTGAAGCTGCAGCGGAATCCGAAGAAACGCTGGAAGCCGGAGCGTCTGGCAGCCGCGGGGAGATTCTGCGATCAGGCAGTGAAACAGGAGGATGCGGATGGTTAATGTAGTGGTAGTATTTCCGAGAATTGAAGATGCGAAAAGCGTCAGGAATCTACTGGTACGCAGCGGGTACAAGGTCAGCGCGGTGTGCACAAGCGGAGCCCAGGCGCTCTCAGCGGTCGACCGGCTCGGTTCCGGCGTGATTGTCTGCGGTTATCGCTATCCGGATATGATCTACGAGGAATTGTACAACAATGCGGCGCCGGCCTTTGAGATGATCCTGGTGGCCTCGGCCCGGGCGCTTGCGGAGGGAGTCGCGGACGGAGTCGTCAGCATTGAGATGCCGCTTCGGCCGCACGATCTGCTCAGCTCGCTCGACATGGTAGCCGAGAATATAGAGCGCCGCAGGAGGCAGAAGCGCACGCAGCCGCCGAAACGCAGCGAGAAAGACCGGAAGCTGATCGATGAGGCGAAGGCGCTTCTGATGGAGCGCAATCACATGACGGAGGAAGAGGCGCACCGCTACCTGCAGAAGACCAGTATGGACAGCGGGACAAACATGGTGGAGACCGCGCAGATGGTCTTTGCGCTGATGCGGATGTGAGCTTCGGCGGCGTGCGTCTGAACCGTGCTTTAGAAGCATTTATTTCAAACAAAAGAGCAGAAATTGTACTTTACATGGATGAAAATGCTGTGTATCATAGAGAAAAAGAAGCCGGAGAGGAAAGATACAATGAAGTTTACAAAAATGCAGGGAATCGGGAACGATTACGTATATGTCAACTGTTTTCAGGAGACTGTTCCGGATCCGGGCGAGGTGGCGAAGCGGATCAGCGACCGTCATTTCGGGATCGGCTCGGATGGATTGATCCTGATCAAGCCGTCGGACGTCGCGGATTTTGAGATGGAGATGTACAATTCAGACGGCTCCCTGGGCGCGATGTGCGGCAATGGGATCCGCTGTGTGGCGAAGTACGTCTATGATTACGGCCTGACGGACAAGACGCATATTACGGTCGCGACCGGCAGCGGGATCAAGACGCTGGAGCTGACCGTGGAGAACGGCAAGGTGGCGCTTGTGAAGGTCGACATGGGCGCGCCGATCCTGGAGGCGGAGAAGATTCCGGTGGATGTGGCGAAGCTGGAGGGAGATGTGTCAGCACAGGCAGGAGCAGGAAGGCCCGAGACAGTCGGCAGCGGCAGCGCGGCGTTGAAACGCGAAGACAGGGATGTATGTACGGGCGCGTGCGTGGGTGCGGCAGAGATGGAGACGGAGTCGGCAGCGGCAGTCGGGACGTGCGCTGCGAAGAAGCTGATCGTCGACAGGCTGCTTCGTGTAAAAGGAAAGGATTACCCTGTGACCTGCGTCTCGATGGGGAATCCACACTGCGTGACCTGCGTGGACGATGTCGACGGGCTCGCGATCGAGGCGGTCGGGCCGGATTTCGAGCATCATCCGGCGTTCCCGGATCGCGTGAACACCGAGTTTATCCGGGTGCTCGACCGGAACACTGTGCAGATGCGCGTGTGGGAGCGCGGCGCCGGGGAGACCTGGGCCTGTGGGACAGGCGCGTGTGCCGTGGCGGTAGCCTGCATCCTGAACGGCTGGACCGAGGACAGCGTGACTGTGAAGCTGCGCGGCGGAGACCTGCGGATCCAGTGGAATCGGGAGAAGAATACCGTGTTTATGACAGGGCCGGCGGAGGTCGTGTTTGACGGAGAGATCCGGTTATAAGATTCGCGAAAGTAATGAGCCGTGCCTAATAAGCTTTTTCGAGATCATGCACGGCTCAAATAGCTATACACATAATTCATGGGAGGAATCTGATATGTTTAAGATCAATGACAATTATCTGAAGCTGCCGGGAAGCTATCTGTTCTCTACGATCGGCAGGAAGGTGAACGAATTCCAGGCGGCGCATCCGGACAAGTCTGTGATCCGCCTTGGTATCGGCGATGTGACGCAGCCGCTCGCCCCGGCGATCATCAAGGCGCTGCACAGCGCGGTGGACGAGATGGCAGACGCGGCGACGTTCCACGGCTACGCGCCGGATCTCGGCTACGAGTTCCTGCGCAGCGCGATCGCGAAGAACGATTATCAGGACCGCGGCTGCGAGATCACCGCGGACGAGATCTTCGTCTCCGACGGCGCGAAGTGCGACTCCGGCAATATTCAGGAGATCTTCAGCGTGGACAACAAGATCGCGGTCTGCGATCCGGTCTATCCGGTGTACGTAGACACGAACGTCATGGCGGGGCGCACCGGCACCTATGATCCGAAGACCGAGGTGTGGAGCGATGTGATCTATATGCCGTGCACGGCGGAGAACAATTTTGCGCCGGAGCTTCCGAAGGAAACGCCGGATCTGATCTATCTGTGCTTCCCGAACAACCCGACCGGCGCCACGATCACGAAGGCGCAGCTGCAGGAGTGGGTGGACTACGCGAATAAGGTCGGCGCTGTCATCATCTACGACGCGGCCTACGAGGCGTATATTTCCGAGGACGACGTGCCGCACACGATCTTTGAGTGCACGGGCGCGCGGACCTGCGCGATCGAGCTGAAGTCCTTCTCGAAGAACGCGGGCTTCACGGGCACACGCCTTGGCTACACCGTGATCCCGAAGAACCTCAAGTGCGGCGACGTCATGCTGCACTCGCTCTGGGCGAGACGCCACGGCACGAAGTACAACGGCGCTCCGTACATCGTTCAGAAGGCCGGCGAGGCGGTCTATTCCCCGGAGGGCAAGGAGCAGCTCACTGCGCAGGTGGCCTACTACATGAAGAACGCGAAGACGATCAAGGAAGGGCTCGCCGAGGCAGGCTACACCGTCTCCGGCGGCGTGAACGCACCGTACATCTGGCTGAAGACGCCGGATAAGATGACGTCCTGGGAGTTTTTCGACTACCTGCTCGAGCACGCAAACGTCGTCGGCACGCCGGGCTCCGGCTTCGGACCGAGCGGCGAGGGCTATTTCCGCCTGACCGCGTTTGGTACTTACGAGAATACCGTAGCCGCGCTGGAGCGGATCAAGAAGATGTAAGGAATTAATTGAGCGCTTGAACATTGCGATGGAGAAACAGGCCATAAACCAGGAGATGCTGATTTGACAAAAGAAGGCCGATCCGCCGGGGATTATCCGGGGGTCGGTCTTTTTGCGTCGGATACTACTTTAAAGTATACTACTTACGAGTAACGGCAGATTGTCCGATTATACCACAGCCGTCGAGCGCCAGGGAGGAAGGCGCGTGGCTGCTGACACTGGAAGATTTGTTCAAGCTTCAGCCAAAATAAATAAAATTTTATGCAAATATATACATTCCAGGAAGTAGAGAAAGAAAAATTATTTCGTTAAAAGTGTAATTTCTGCGTTGAAAAGCTCTTGCGAAATTGTTATAATACTCATAATAGCCCAAATTATGGGAAAATGTCTTTTTGGGCAGCCATATCAGAGAGAAAACAGGTATTTTTGACAAAGATGCGGGAGGGGATTTTATGAGGCGCGTTTTTGACGGAGAAAAAGTCATATATAGAAAATCAGGAAATAAGGCGGGTGGAAGTATGAAAAAGGTATCAGGAACGAAGAGATTGTTGGCGGTCGTACTCACGATCGCGATGCTGCTGCAGAACTCGGCGGGCGTGTTGGCAACAGATGGCGCGAACGCTGTTTCTAACTTGCAGCAGGAGCAGAGCACGGAGCAGCCGGGCGTGAACGCGGCGTCGGAGCAGACGGACGCGAACGCGGCATCGAACCAGGCGGAAGCGCAGAAGCAGGGTGCGGAAAAGCAGGACGGGGAGAATGCGGACGCCTCGAAGGATACCGCAGCGCCGGAGACAGACGCTCTTCAGACCAATGCTCCTGAGACTGCAGCGCCGGAGACAGCTGCCCCTCAGACCAATGCTCCTGAGACCGCAGCGCCCGAGACAGACGTGCCTCAGACAAACGCTCCTGAGACCGCAGCTCCTCAGACGGACGCCCCTCAGACAAGCACGCCCGAGACGGATGCGCCGCAGGCAAGCTCACCTGAGATTGCAGCGCCCGAGACGGATGCGTCGCAGGCAAGCGCTCCTCAGACACAGGAGACGCCGGGTCTCACCCAGCCGGAGGGTCAAACAGATAATGAGACAAATGATACTGAGCCAGATGTTGGGACAGGATCTGACAACACGGCTGAGACAAATATTTCGGAAGCTGAAACAGAGATACAAACGTCATCTGAGGAATTTACGGAATCGGAATCTGAATCTGAGAGCGAAACTGAGTCAGAGCCGGTTGCTATTGGGCGTATGAAAGCTACGAAGAGAAGATCTGTCGCAAAAACTGTGAAAATAACGTTTATATCTGCGGTTGCTGATGGAAATGGAGGTACGAATTATAAGACTCAAGGCGGGACAGTAACGAAGGATCTCACAATAACGTCGGGTTCAACAGCAAGCGAGGCTGAGGCTGAGATTAATGAAGAGTACGCTGCTGTTGCGAAAGATGATAATAAGGACTTTTATTTCATTGACTGGTGTTATCAGAATGGAGATCGTCTTACTCACATTACAGATCAGAGAAATTTGACTTTTAGCAATTTGGTGAAAGGACAGAACGATAAAAAAACCTTTACGGATTCCCAAACATGGGTGGCAAGATTTGCGCCAAGAGTAACTATTACAATTGAGACGAAATGTAGGGATAAAGCCGGCAAGGATGAGATTAACGATGAAAAAAAGGGGACGGTAAAACTCGGCAGTGTTGCGGTCGATTCTAGCTGGGTAAATGAAGTTGTACTGGATAAAAATGGAAAACTCACAGAAACAGATGTATGTTCGGCATCGATAACAAAGGGGTCGAATTATAAATTTGGCGGATGGCAGATAGCCGGACAAAGTGAATTGTTTGCTTCCGGATCTAATACATTAAAGCGGAAAGCTCTTTTCCAGGAATATTTAAAGTCGAAAGGTCTAAAGTTAGATTTGAATGATCAGAACGATGCGAAAGAGGCTTACCGTTTTTATCCGATTGTGAACGATATTACAATATATGCCGTATTTGAGTCAGGAGGCTATATAGGGTACAACTTGGTTAATCCATGTGACATATTTGAAAATACAGAGGGTTTGCGGAATGAAGGACTTTCGTCCGGCGGCGGCCAGAAGTATGATTATGTAGATGGGAATACATATACTGATGGAAACTCTTTTACTGTACCAACTAGATTTATACCAACGTGTACCGTGGATAAACATATATTTCTTGGCTGGTTTGATAAAACAGGTTCAAAAACTGGTAAACCGACGTTGCTTCAATATGGAGATACAGGATTTTACAACAAGGGTAGTAATTACTCGACGCAGACGTTAGACGCCCTTTGGCTTTCGGTGGAATCAAGTGATGATACGGTTACTTATGATGGGGCTTACCATACGTTAGAACGGAAAACTGAGTTATCTATGGAGTCGAAATATGAACCAGAGATCAACACAGCTTTGCAGGAAGTATTAGGCGAAAGTCTGGATGCCATCAGAAGCCCGGATAGAATCAAATCATACAGAAATGGTGATCCGGCTTTTGAGATGCCTTCAGAAGGCTACATAGAAGCGGATACCTATAATGTAACGCACAACGTTACAGTGTATGTGAAAGGCGACCCCAAGACTGCAAAAACGGAATCTACTTTGACTATAAAAAAGCGTCCGCTCACTCTTAAACTGGATAAATCTGTTCCATACACGGGAAAAGAGCAGAAACTGATAATCACAGATGATAATATTGTTCCTAAAACGGACGATGCAAATTATGGGCTGGCAAAAGGTCAGAGTATGGAAGGTTCTGTTATAATTTGTGGGACAGATGCCGGATCTTATCCGTACAATGAAGATGCAGCAAATACAATCAAAATTAAAGATGGAGAGGGAAATGATGTAACAAAAAATTATGATATAACCATCATTGGAACGCTGACAATTACTCCGATAGATGGAAAAGGTTCAGTACAACTTGAGGACTGGATATATGGGGATCCCAAGGACGCTGCTATAACGACAGAAGATTATGAAAATTCTCCGACATATTATTATAAAAAGAAAGGAGAGGATGATAGCACTTATTCCCCATCGAAACCAACCGATGTGGGTAGTTATGTAGTAAAAGCTGTTTGGGCTGCGACGAAAAATTACAAGGAACTCACAGCTACGGATGATTTCACCATAAATCCGCGCAAGATTACTATCTCGAAAACAGAACGCAAGAGACATGATAAAAATGATGCGCCTCAGACGATGACTTATGAGTCCGGCTATACCATGGATAATGGAACATTAGTGGAGGGCGATAATCTGACAGTCACCGCAAAAGTCAACGGAAGCGCGATTGGGGAGTATCCCTATTCCGCGCCTTCTGAAAGAAAGGAATGGTATGTAAAAAACGCAAGCGACGAAGACGTAAGCGGTAATTATGACATAACTGTAACCGGTACCCTATATATAGATCCGGCAATTTATTACAATCTGAATGTAAAACAAAGTACGGCTACGGAGACTTATATTGTTAAAAATGAAGGAAACCCTGATTCGTATATACAAGGAAAAACGCTTTCCTTTAAGGATCCTGTGTTTGGAGTTCAGCCGTCACAGGCTGGAACCGAACAACAGTTTTACAAATTTCTCGGCTGGTATACGGATTCAGGATTTAGCGAAGAAAGCATACGAGAAGGCATATCGTCGACGGATAGAGGAGACATAACGGTCTATGCGAAATGGGAAGCTGTCGGTATACTGCGTTATTATCTGTATTGGAGCGAAGAAAAATTTTCCGTTTTCGCAGACGATGTGGAATGGGATTACCCTACGGATACTCTCGATATAGAAGGCAGTACTGACCAGGGGCAGTATATTGCGAAAATCAGAAATTATACAAACGGAAGCAGCGGAGTATTGACAGGCACTAAAACATTCGTGCTTCCGGACAAGGATCCGGTCAGAAAAGGCTATCGTTTTGGAGGCTGGCGGCAAAATGGAAGTTTTAACGGAGGCAATCCTGTAAACGAAAAGAACACGGACTATGCCTATCCGTTTGACGGAGATTATGATCCGGTGAGAGGCAATCCGGAGGGACTTACACTTCGTGCGGTATGGCAGCCGTATACTTATTCGGTAACATTTGACGAGAACCTTGATGGGAAAGCAGGCGGCACTGATAAGACGCAAACCCAGCAGTTCACTTACGACAAAGAAGCGAAGCTGAACGAAAACGGGGCGGAAGGCGCAGGAACAGCTATTGCCGGATATACGAGGGAAGGCTATACGCTTGTAGGCTGGGCAAAGACGCCGGATGCGACGGAGGCCGTTTATCATGACGGCGCTAAGGTACTCAACTGGAAGATAGCTGATAAAGCTGAAATTGCCTGGAAAACAGAAGAAGGTAAAGAGGACAGGGTTGCGGATGGGGAAACGCTGACTCTGTACGCGGTCTGGGAGCCGATTCAGTATACGGTTGAATTTAAGAGCAATGTGACGGATGACAGTGTGTCCGGGAGCATGAAGCCTCAAGCTTTCTCTTACACGGAGAAAAAGACTCTGACAGACAATGCGTTTACCAGAACCGGCTATACGTTCGGCGGTTGGTCGAAGACGGCAGGCGGTTCAGTGGATTATACGGATGAGCAGGAAGTAGAGAAATTGACTACGCAGAAGGACGGCGTGGTTACTTTGTATGCGGTCTGGACACCGATGAAATATTCGGTGACATTCCATAAGAATGACGGTTCAGAACCGGAAGCGACGGAAACGACGACATTTAAATATGACAAGTCGTATACACTGGGAAATGGACTGGATGCTGTAACTGCCAGGACAGGTTATAGCTTCCTTGGCTGGGCGAAATCGGCGGACAGCACAGATGTTGTTTGCACAAACGAGGCGGTTGTTTCTAACTGGAAAGCGACTGATAAAGGAAAAGAAGTTCTGGTCTGGGATGAGGCTAATGCTTATCATCTGGATCTGTATGCAGTGTGGGGATATAAGATTAAATTCCATAGGAATTCGAGCGGAAAAGATACTGTGACAGCGGATCAGGACGGCCTGGTCTGGAACAAAGCTGCAGTCTTGAGGGAGAATACATTCACTGCGGATGGAAAAACATTTGCAGGTTGGATGACAAATGCAAGTGATTCGGATGTGACTTATCAGGATGGTGCGACGGTTTGGAACCTTTCTGTGGGAGAAGATGGATTCGCGCATCTGTATGCGAAGTGGATTGACAAGCGAAAAATCACATATGTGCTGAATGGTAAGTCAGAAGTGCCATATTCGGTTTCAAATCATGAGAGTAATCTGAAAGAGTACACGCCGGGTGTGACGGAGTTCACCTTTGAACAGCCGACGTTTATGGCCACATGGGAAGACGGTTCCAGCAAGACATACCGATTCTTAGGATGGTATGAGTCGCCTGAGTGTACAAGTGACAGCAAAAAGACGGGGATAACGAAAAAAGACGCTGTCGACATTACTGTCTATGCAAAATGGGAGGCAGTCGGAAGACTTTGCTTCGACCTGAAATTGGATCAAGCGTCATGGGAAGGCATAGATACAACCAAATATTCACCGGAAAGCGGAAACCGGAAGCGTTATGTCGATTCGACTCAGAATTACACGAATGGCAAGCATAAGTGGCTGAGTGGAACAATTAATTTCACAATTCCTGATGTAGAACCGTCAAGAAATGGTTATACATTCATAGGCTGGAAACATGAAAACGGAAGCAGTTCATTTAATGACGGTAATATTGTAGCGCCTGGGAGCAGTTGGGAATATCCGTATGATGGCGACTGGAGTAAAACTACGCCTGGACAACCGAATACACTTACACTGAAAGCCCAGTGGACACCGATTCAGTATACAATTACCTACAACTTAAATCTGGATGGCAGCACGAACGCGGCTACAAACCCACTCAATTATACGATTGAGAGTAATGATATCATCCTTGCTGCTCCGACGTCTCCAAATTCGGACGTATATGAATTTGAAGGTTGGTATACAGATGCAGAATGTTCAGCAGAACATAAGGTTACGGATGTTGCAATTCCCAAGGGAAGTACAGGAAATCAAACCTTTTATGCAAAATGGACAGAGAAGGAAGCCGTTATAACTTATCAGGTTGATGCTTCATGTGCTGGCATGGGTACAGTGAGCAGCGTTTCTGAAACAGTGAAAAAATCAAGTGGCATTCCCGCGCTGCAAGGCTCTATAGCTATGCCAAATACGGGCTACCACTTTGTGAAATGGACTGTTGAGGGCGCAGAGGTCACTCAGACCGACGGAGCGAATGCTGCTCTTAGGAAAGCAGATATCGATAAGTATGCGAAGGATACAGAGGGCTATTATAAAGCAACGACTTTCCTTGCGCATTTTGCACCGGATAAGTACACAGCAACATTCCACAAGAATTACGGGACGGAAGATGAAACACAGACGACAGACTACACATATGGGACGGCAGGCAAGCTGAATCCGGCAGAAGCGCTCACCAGAGCGGGCTATATATTTTCCGGTTGGGCGACAAGTCCGGACGGCGTAAAGGTATATGAGAACGGGGCGGACGTCCTGAACTGGAAGATCGGGACGGGAACAGACATTGCGTGGCCGAAGGATGGAGGCGCAGTATCTGACGGCGCAAATCTGGATCTCTATGCGGTCTGGGAGCCGGACATCAAGGTAACATTAGAGGGCTACAAGGGCGTATACGATGGGCAATCACATGGACTGACGTACGCTGGCACAATGGATGGGGATACTGTGTCCTTCTATACCGTGACGGCTGGGGAGAAAACTTCTCTTTCTGCGCCGGTTGAGGCTAAGAATGTCAATGATACCATTCGGGGCGTATATATGGACGTTACCCGCGCCGGGAAAACGGTAACATTCGGGCCGGTGGACGTCGTCGTCACGAAGCGGCCGGTAGAGATCACGTCCGATTCCGGGGAGAAAGAATACGATGGCACGCCGCTGGCGAATAACACTGTTACAGTTGAAGAGACGACAGAGGGCAGAGGCTGGGTAAGCGGCGAAGGCGCCGACTATACCGTAACCGGTTCGCAGACGCTGGCCGGGAGCAGCAAAAATACGTTCACTGTTGCTCCGCATTCCGGCACAGATCTCGATAACTATGAGATTACTCAGATAGAAGGCACGCTGACTGTCACAGACCGCACGGCGAAATATACGGTGACGGTGACGGCGAAGAGCGGCACGGTCAAGTATGACGGTGAGGAGCACAGCGTCAGCGGGTTTGAGCGCGTACTGTGCGAAGGCAAAGGGTTCTCTGTCGAAGCAGACGGGGTGCTGCGGTTTGCCGTAGAGGTGAACGGCGAGCAAATAGAGTACACCATTGAGGGTCTCAAGGTGTCGGGCAGTGGAATAGACGTAAAGGACGGCGGCTATGACGTAGAGATCAGCGGCACAGCAGTCGTAAGGGATGCGGCCGAAAATGATGTGACGGCGCAGTTTGACGTGAAGACGAAAAAAGGGCTTCTCACGATCACTCCGCGCGCGGTGACGCTGACCTCCGGTTCGACCGAGAAGGTCTACGATGGCACGGCGCTGACCGCCGACACGGTGACCGTGAGCGGAGACGGCTTCGTGAAAGACGAGGGCTACGTATATACGGTAAGCGGCAGCCAGATAGTGGTGGGTTCGAGCAAGAATACGTTTACCTATAAGCCGAAAGAGAATACAAAAGCGGACAATTACACGATCACCCAGATGTTTGGCACGCTGACAGTCACGCCGGCCGAAGGGCAGGGTACGGTGACGCTCAAAGACTGGACATACGGAAATCCGGCCGCGAAGGAGGATCCTTCCGTCACAAAAGGGCAGGAAGAATATCAGCCCCCGAAGTATTATTACAAAAAAGCGGGCGAGAGCGATGAAGCCTACACCGAAAAGAAGCCAACCGATGCAGGCGACTACGTGGTAAAGGCAGTGTGGGGCGCGACAAAGAATTATCAGCAGTTTGAAGCCACAGATAATTTTACGATCCACAAGCGTAAGATCAAAGTGCACCGCGAGGAGACGCGTGCCCATGACGGAAATCTGCAGGTCATGGACATCATGGCAGGCGATATCCTGAAGGGCAGCGGCACGGCCGAGGGCGATACCCTGACGATCGCCGCGGCTCAGATCAGCGGGACAGATATCGGCGAGTATACTGAGGTGGAGCCGGAGAGCCCGCGGTGGTCTGTTTACCGTGGAAGTACCGATGTGAGCGAAAACTACGAGGTGGAGATATCCGGCAAGCTGACGATCCTTCCGTCGGTCACCTATGTGCTGAACGGAAAGACGAAGTCTCCGTATTCCGTCACGAATCCGGAGGAGAACCCGGACAAGTATATTCCGGGCGAGAAGAAGATTAAATTCCTGGATCCGAGCTACACGATTACCCCGACGAACGGAAATCCTGAGGTCAGCTACCAGTTCCTCGGATGGTTTACGGAGAACAACGGCGGCGTGGAGAAGGACGGGATCACGCTTGACGATAAGGATGACATCACGGTGTACGCGAGATGGCGCGCGGAGGGCAAGGTGCGCTACTGGCTGCGCGGGTCCAGCGAGAGCGATGAGATCGTCTGGGAGCTCGGCAGCGACGCGGGCCGCATAAAGACGGATCATCCTGAAATGAAGGATCCGTCTTACAAAGGGCCGTATTACATTGACAGCGGTTACTATAACGGGACCACCCACAACGAAAAGACGGTCTACGGCGACTCCCAGTTCGTGATCCCAAAGGCTGTGCCGCTCAGAACGGGGTATGCGTTCGACTACTGGTACGCGGACAGCGCGAACAACGATCTGTTCGGACAGAAGCTGATGCCGGGCGGAACCTACGAGTTCCCGTACTCCGGCAGCCTGAGCAGCTCATCCGGCAAGCCGAATACCTTTACGATGCACGCGTACTGGATCCCGTATACCTACACCGCGAAGTTCCACAGAAACGCAGGCGGGGAGGATACCTTCGAGACGCAGAGCTTCACATACGATGAGGCGGGCACGCTCGGCAATGTGAGCGTTACAAGGGAAGGCTATACGTTTAGAGGCTGGGCCACATCGCCGGAAGGACCGGTGGTGTTTACGGACGAGCTCTCCGTCCTGAACTGGGAGGCAGGCACGAGCGCTCAGCAGCAGCTTGTCACCTGGGCGCACGAAGACGGGCTGGCGGACTTCCTTGACGGCTTTGGCGGC